>NCJR01000192.1 GCA_002282555.1 Rhodobacterales bacterium 34-62-10 | reverse complement strand
GAAATACAGTATGACTGCCGAACCGTCGGGCTATAGCGCAGCCTGGTAGCGCGTCCGTCTGGGGGACGGAAGGTCGCAGGTTCGAGTCCTGCTAGCCCGACCAAAAAATTCGACGGTTCCGCAATCGCTCGTGTGCTGCAAGGCTCCGGGCGATTTGCACATCCGGGGTTGGGCCACCCCGCTGCGGAAAGGGCGCGACATGACCGGAGTGATCCCCAGCCAGGACATCGCGACGATGATCGCCGCGGGTCAGATCAACGCCAGTCCCGCCGCCCTGCCCGATCAGATCCAACCTGCCAGCCTTGATCTGCGGCTGGGCACGGTGGCTTACCGTGTCCGCGCCTCGTTCCTGGCGGGGCATGGGCGCCGTGTGGCGGACCGTCTGGCCGAGTTCGAGATGCACCGCGTCGATCTGACCCAAGGTGCGGTTCTGGAAAAGGGCTGCGTCTATGTGGTGCCGCTGATGGAGAGCCTGGCCCTGCCGGACGACATTCAGGCGGTGGCCAATGCCAAATCATCGACCGGGCGGCTGGATCTGCTGACGCGCACGATCACCGATGGCGGGACCGAGTTCGACCGTATCCCGCCGGGCTATCACGGCCCGCTTTATGCGGAAATCTGCCCCCGCTCCTTCTCGGTCCTTGTGCGGCCGGGGATGCGGTTGAACCAGATCCGGTTCCGCGCGGGGCAATCGGTGCTGACCGATGCTGAACTGACCGCGCTGCATGCGCTGTCGCCGCTGGTGGATGGCGCGGCGGTGATTGACGATGGTCTTGGCTTTTCGGTCGATCTGCGCCCGGCCACCGGCAATCTGGTCGGCTACCGCGCCAAGCCCCATACCGGCGTGATCGATCTGGACCGGATCGGACAATATGATCCGGCGGAGTATTGGGAGGATGTGCGGTCCGACAATGGCCAGATCATTCTTGATCCCGGCGCCTTCTATATCCTTGTGAGCCGCGAGGCTGTGTCGATACCGCCCGCCTATGCCGCTGAAATGGCACCCTATCTGGCGATGGTGGGCGAATTCCGCGTCCATTACGCGGGCTTTTTCGACCCCGGCTTCGGCCATGACGCGGCGGGCGGGTCCGGGTCGCGCGGCGTGCTGGAAGTGCGCTGCCACGAGGCCCCCTTCGTGCTGGAACATGGGCAGATCGTGGGTCGTCTGGTCTATGAACGGATGCGCGCGGAACCCGCACAGCTGTATGGGCGCGGCATCGCGTCAAACTATCAGGGTCAGGGATTGAAGCTGAGCAAGCATTTCCGCATGGGCTGACTCGCCTGCATGCGCCGGGGCCCGCTGCTTCTTCTTGCTGCAAATATCCAAAGTGCCACGCGGCATCCTGCACCACGCGGCAGGAGGATCACATCTTGTCCATTTGCCGTGCGGCGCGGGCGGCCTGACGCGCCTTGCGCACATCCTGCTTGCTTTGGACCGCATCCATCGGCGCAGCGCTCTGCGTGGCCGAGGGCCGCATCACCGGGGCCGCGCCCTGCCCCTTGCCCATGCTGGACATCTTGCGCATGCCTGCATTGATGCCGCCGTTCACTGCTTTGCGCACGAACAGTTTGAGCACCATGTTGATCAGCTGATTGACGTTCATCCTGCACTCCTCGACCTGATTGGACCATTCGGACCTTTGGCGAAAAACATAACACGAAAATATGGAATTTTCAGGGTCGCTCGGCAGAATTTTCCGCTCAATCCTCGAAAAGCTCGCTCTGGCCTTCGCTCGCCTCGTCCTCGGGCTCTTCGCCCTCGCCCAGTTGTGGCATGGCCGAGGGGGGCAGACGGTTGTCCAGCAGGCCAGCGGCGCGCAATTCCTTCAATCCCGGCAAATCGCGCGCGCTTTCCAGCCCGAAGTGATCCAGAAACGCCTCGGTCACCACGAAGGTTACGGGGCGGCCCGGTGTCATTTTGCGCCGCCCGAACCTGATCCATTCCATTTCAAGCAATTGGTCCACCGTGCCCCGGCTGACCGAGACGCCCCTGATCTCTTCGATCTCGGCGCGTGTCACCGGCTGGTGATAGGCGATGATCGCCAGTGTTTCGATCGCGGCGCGGCTGAGTTTGCGCGTCTCGACCGTTTCTTTTTGCATCAGAAAGCCAAGATCTGGCGCGGTGCGCATCGCCCATGCATCGCCCACCTTGACCAGATGCACGCCGCGCCCGGCATAGCGTTTGCGCAGATGCACCAGCGCCTCGGCCGCGTCGCAACCATGCGGCATGCGGGCTTCCAAGTCGCGCACCGTCACCGGTTCGGCGGTGGCGAAAAGGATCGCCTCGATCATGCGTTCCTGCTCGCCCATGGGCGGGGCCTCGAACAGGCTGCGCTCGGCGGTATCGGGGCGGTCGTCGGGGCGGTCTGTTTCGGGCAGGTCCTCTGCATCGTCCAAGGGGTCAGACATCGCGACCCTCGCGCTTGCGCAGCTGGATGGGGGCGAAGGTGTCGGACTGGCGCAGTTCGGCGCGGCCTTCCTTGACCAGTTCCAATGAGGCGGCAAAGGTCGCGGCGGTGGCCGAGCGGCGGCGGACCGGATCAACCTCCCAGCCTTCGGGCAGGTAGCTGGAAATATCGGTCCAGTCCCCGGCAAAGCCGATCAGCCCGCGCATCCGTGACAGCGCCTGTTCCATGGTAAAGACCTTGTCGCGGTCCATCACGAAAGGGCGGAAATCGTCGCGGGTGCGGATGCGGGCATAGCCTTGCATCAGGTCCAGCAGGGTGGCCGTGTAGCGCACGGTACGGATGCGCATCACGTCTTCGGGCACACCACGGGCAAAGAAATCGCGCCCCTTTTGATCGCGTGCCATCAGCCGGGCCGCGACGTCGCGCATCGCCGCCAGCCGTTCGAGTTGAAAGGCAAGATGCGCGGCCAGTTCCTCGCCACTCGGCCCCTCCTCGGTGGGATCAGGGGGCAGCAGCAGGCGGGATTTCAGGAAAGCGAGCCATGCCGCCATCACCAGATAATCGGCGGCCAGTTCCAGACGCAGCGCCTTGGCGCGTTCCACGAAGGCGAGGTATTGTTTGGCCAGTTCCAGCACGCTGATCTTGCGCAGGTCCACCTTCTGGGTGCGTGACAGGGTCAAAAGCAGGTCAAGCGGGCCTTCAAAGCCGTCAACATCGACGATCAGCGCCTCGGCTGCCAGCCGTTCGGCGACGCTATTCGGGCCATCTCTGTGTCCCTGATCCTCAAAGATGGTGTCAGCCATGCACGCGCCCGTTCAGAAGCGCCTCAAGCTGCGCGTCCAGCGCCGATATGTCAACAGGGTTGGGGGTGTGGCGGGCTTGCAGGGCACGGGTGGCGCGAATTTGGGCGGCGGGGGTCATCTGGCCTGCGGCTTCGGCCACGGTGCGGCGTTCCTCCAGCGTGCCGTTGCAGAGCAGGATCACGTCACAGCCAGCGGTCAAGGCATCGCGGCTGATCTGGGCCAGATCGCCTTTGAGGGCTTTCATCGAGATATCGTCGGTCATGATCAGCCCGTCAAAGCCGATCTCATCGCGCATCACTTGCATGAGTTTGGGCGACAGCGTGGCGGGCTGGTCGTCGATGGCGTCATAGACCAGATGCGCGGTCATCGCCATCGGCAGGTCGTTCAGCGCCTTGAAGGGGGCGAAATCGGTGGCGCGCAGATCGTCAAGGCTGGCTGTGACGCGCGGCAGGTCATGGTGGCTGTCGGCGGTGGCGCGGCCATGGCCGGGGATGTGTTTCAGGACCGGCAATACGCCACCGTCCAGTAAACCATCCGCGACCGCACGGGCCATGGCGGTGACTTGCGCGGCATCCGTGCCATAGCAGCGGTTGCGTAGAAACGGATGGGTGATGTCAAAGGCGATATCGGCCAGCGGCGCGCAGTTGCTGTCGATCCCCAGCGCGCGCAGTTCGGCGGCGATGATGCGAAAGCGCAGATACATGGCCTGTGCGGCGTCATCGCCGGCGGCCGTCACATGATCGAGCGCGGGCGGCCATTCGCGCCATTGCGGCGCGCGCAGCCGTTGGACGCGGCCGCCTTCCTGGTCGATGGTGATCACGGCATCATGGCCCACGGCCTCGCGCAGTTCGGCGCAGAGCGCGCGGACCTGATCGGGCGTGTCGATGTTGCGCGCGAACAGGATGAAGCCGAAGGGGTTGGCGTCGCGGAAGAAGGCCTTTTCATCGGCACTCAGGCGCTGTCCTTCGGCGTCGAGGATGGTGGCTCCGAAGCGGGTCACTTGGCGCTGACCGGGATGCATTCGGCGCGTTCCGCCACAAGTGCCGAGCAGAAGCGGCGCGAGTCGTTGATGTCGGCAAAACCCATGGCGCGCAGGCGGTAGAAGTTGCGCCCGCCGCTTTCGGCCAGCTGGATCACGCGGGATTTGCCCGCCAGATAATCCCCGAACCGCGCGGCGAGACGGTCCCATTCCTGCTTGGCAACGTCAGGGCTGTCATAGGCGCCAAGCTGCACCAGGCGGGTGCCGGCGGGGATGGTGTCGGGGTCCACATCCTGCACCGGATGGGTGGTG
>NCJR01000191.1 GCA_002282555.1 Rhodobacterales bacterium 34-62-10 | reverse complement strand
CTGGATTGCGACACCTCGGGCACGGGCGCGCAAGCAGACAGACCAACCATGACCGCAAGGGCCAGCGCAAGACGTGGCAAAGACATCACTTCCCTATCGCGTCAGAGATCCGCCAGCGGCGGGATCAACTGTTGAAGATCGCAAGGAACAGCAGAATGCCGATGCTGACAACAATGCCCCAGATCGTATAGCGCACGAAACCCTCGAAGGTCTTTTCCTGATCTTCGGTGTTCATCTCGCCGTGCTTGTGCTCTGCCATGTGGGTCATCCTTCACTTTTATGCGCGCCTAGCCCTGTGATGCCTGGGATCACGCGGGCTGTCGGGCGTGGGAATACCCCAATTCCCCGGCCCTGTCATCCTGTCAAAACGGCGCAGCGCGCGGATTTTTGCCCCACTCATCACCCAACCTCGCCTCACCCAACCTCGCCTCACCCCTTATCCAGCCGCCGCGCCAGCAAAAAGCCGATCCGCTTGGGCGGCTCCTCCTCGGCCGCCTTGGGCATGGCGCGCAGGATGACACTCAACTGGCTCACATGCTGGATCAGCTGGGTCGGCACCCCCTCCTCGTCCGTGCCGTGAAAGGTCAGGATATCGGGATCGAAAAACCCCATCCCCTCGATCTGCAACACCCCGGCCTCGCTGCCGGCGAACCCCATGGCGACCTCATGCGCCTCGTCCAGTTGCTCCTCGAACTCCTGGATATAGATCACCAGCCGCTCATAGGCCCATTCCGCCTCGCTCTTGTCCTCGATGTTCACGGCATCCAGATCGGCGGCCACCTGCTTCACCGCCGCCTCGTCGCTGTCGGCGCGCACATCGCAGCGGCGCGGGATCACCGGGTCGCGCTCATGCGCCTCGGCCACGGTGCTGATCTTGGTCTCCATCGCCTGCACCCTTGCCCCCCCTGCGCGCGTCAGCGCGCGACCTGCCCGCACCGCGCGTCAGCGCGCGACCTGCCCCCTGCGCGCGTCAGCGCGCGACCTGCCCGCAGCGCGCGTCAGCGCGCGACTTGACCCTGCCGCGTCAGAGCGCGCCACCTGCCACAGCCACGCACCGCCCTCGCCCATCTCGCGCGTCACTTGGCCAAGTTTATGCAGATGGTTCAGATGCGCAACGGTTTCCACCAAGGCCAGACCGTAAGTCCCCTCGTCGATCCGCCGCTTGAACAAGGGCGCGAAACAGGCCGACGCCACGCGCGGCTGATCCAGATGCGCCAGCAACCGGCGCAAACCGCCGTGATGATTGTCGATCAATTGCCGCATCCGGAAAGGCAGGCCGGTGAAGGGCAACTTGTGCCCGCCCAGCACCAAATGATCCTCGCGCGCCAACTGCCCCAAACGCTCGCAGGCCTCCAGCCAATCGGCCAGCGGGTCGGCCTCGGGCTCGGTCGCATAGACCCCGATATTCGGGCTGATCGACGGCAAGATCTGATCGCCCGAGATCACCAGATTGCAGTCCCGGCTCCACAGCGTCAGATGCTCCGGCGCATGCCCCGCGCCGATATGCACATCCCAGTCACGCCCGGCGGCGCGGATCACATCGCCCTGCTGCACACGGGTATACCCGACAGGCAAAGGATGCGCGATATCGGCAAAGTTGAAGGGCCGCTCATTGCAGCGTTTGTCATAGATCGCGGCGTCCATCCCCGCCCGCCGCCAGAAGGCGCGCGCCTGCGCGCTTGGCCGCTCCTCGCAATCCAGAATCAGCATCCTTGCCATCAGCCAGGCGGTCCGCGTGGTCCACAGATCGGCACCCTGCTCCTGCATCAACCAGCCTGCCATGCCCACATGATCGGGGTGATGATGCGTCAGGATCACCCGGCCCACGGGCTTGCCCTGCAACACGCCGGCCAGCAAATCCTGCCAGATCGCCACGGCCTTGCGCGAATGCACACCGGTATCGACGATGGTCCAGTGATCGCCCTCATCCAGCGCATAGATATTCACATGATCCAGTGCCATCGGCAGCGGCAGCCTGATCCACAGCACGCCATCCGCCACCTGCAACGCATGCCCCGGTTCAGGCGCCGCCTCCCACGGATAGCGGATACCCGCGCCCGCCCCGTCCATCACGCGCACAACTCGGCGTCGGTCATGGCATAAAGGTCATCCGCCCCCGCCATCGCCTGCGCCAGCAGACCCGCATGTTCCGGCAACATCCGGTTGATATAGAACCGCGCCAGCTTGACCCGCGGTCCCTCGCCGCCTTCGACAAGCGCCGCCTTCAGGTGGTAATGCGCCCCCAGCACCCGCGCAAAGGCCCGCAGGAACGGCACCGACCCGGCAAAGCGCGTGGTCATGTCCGTCTGCGCCACCAGCCATTCCACCGCCTCGCGCAGCGATTCGCTTGCTTGCCAGACCTTTTCGGCCATGCCCGGATGCCGCGCGCGCGCAGTCTCGGCATGCGCCTCGATCTCGTCCAGCAGACGGAACGCCGCCTCGCCCCCGTCCATCATCTTGCGCGCCACAAGGTCCATCGCCTGGATGCCATTGGTGCCCTCATAGATCGCGGTCACGCGCACATCGCGGCTGTATTGCGCGGCCCCTGTCTCCTCGACAAAGCCCATGCCGCCATGCACCTGCACACCCATTTCGGCGACACTGATGCCCGTATCGGTGCCAAATGCCTTGGCGATGGGCGTCAGCAGCGCCGCGCGCGCCTTGCACTCCGCCGCGCCCGTGGCCGTGGCCATGTCGATCGCCACCGCACAGGCCAGCGCGATCGAGCGCGCCGCGAATGTCTCGGCCTTCATCGTCAGCAGCATCCGGCGCACATCGGCATGATCCAGAATCGGCCCGCGCCCCTCGCCCACGGGCGTGCGCCCCTGACGGCGCCCCGCAGCATAGGCCAGCGCGTGTTGTGTCGCTGCCTCGGCAATGCCGATCCCCTGACAGCCCACACCCAGACGCGCGTTGTTCATCATGGTGAACATCGCGGCCATGCCGTCATGTTCCTCCCCGATCAGCCAGCCCGTCGCGCCCTCATATTGCATCACGCAGGTCGGGCTCGCATGCAGCCCCATCTTGTGCTCAAGGCTCACCACCTTCAGGCTGTTGGCCACACCGGGATGGCCCTTGGCATCGGGGATCAGCTTGGGCACCAGAAACAGACTGATCCCTTTGGTGCCGGGCTTGCCATCCGGCAACCGCGCCAGCACCAGATGACAGACATTGGCGGTGAAATCATTGTCACCCCAGCTGATATAGATTTTCTGCCCGCTGATCGCATAGGTCCCGTCGCCATGCGGCACCGCCTTGGTGCTCAGCGCGCCCACATCGCTGCCCGCCTGCGGCTCGGTCAGGTTCATCGTGCCGCACCATTCGCCGGTGACCAGCTTGGGCAGGTAAAGCGCCTTGATCGCATCGCTCGCATGATGCTCCAACGCCTCGATCTGGCCTTGGGTCATCATCGGGTTCAACTGGATCGACAGGCAGGCGCTGCTCATCATCTCGTTCACCGCTGACGTCACCGCCATCGGCAGCCCCATGCCGCCGAATGCGGGACTGGCCGCGATGGACACCCAGCCCCCCTCCGCAATCGCGCCATAAGCCTCGGCAAAACCGGGGCTTGTGCGGACAATGCCGTTCTCCAACCGCGCAGGATGCAGGTCGCCCACCCGCTGCAACGGCGCCAGCTTCTCCTCGCACAGCTTGCCCGCCTCCAGCAGGATCGCATCGGTCACATCCGGCGTGGCATCGGCGAACCGATCCGTGGCGACAACCCGTCCCAAATTGACCACATGGTTGAAGATGAAGCGGAAATCATCGACGGGCGCACGATAGGTCATGGGTCTTCTCCTTCGCCGCGCGCGCTTTCCGCAACGGCCCCTTGGCCGGATGCTTGGCAAAGACGCACGGCACTTGTATGCAACGGTATTGCCGTAACGTGAACCGAAGCGCCACAGCCTTCAACCGAAACGCGGCGTCATGGAACCCGACAGCATGACCCAGACCGAATTGCTCGCACCCGATGACGCCGGGATCGCCCGCGCCGCCGCCTTGCTGGGTCAGGGCGCGCTGGTCGCCTTCCCCACGGAAACCGTCTACGGCCTTGGCGCGGATGCCCGCAACAGCCGCGCCGTGGCCCGCATATTCGAGGCCAAGGGAAGGCCCCGCTTCAACCCCCTGATCGTCCATGTCGCCAGTGCTGCACTGGCGCAGACTTACGTCGCATGGTCCGCTCAGGCCGAGGCATTGGCCGCCGCCTTCTGGCCGGGTCCGCTCACCTTGGTCCTGCCGATCCGCGCCAATTCCGGCCTCTCGGACCTCGTCACCGCCGATCTGCCCAGCCTGGCCATTCGCGTGCCCGCGCACCCTTTGGCCCGCCGCCTGCTCACCGCCTTCAACGGCCCCGTCGCCGCCCCCTCCGCCAACCCCTCGGGCCGCATCAGCCCCACGACAGCCGCCCATGTCATGGCCGGGCTGAACGGCCGGATCGAGGCGGTTCTCGACGGCGGCCCCTGCCCCGTGGGTCTGGAATCGACCATACTCGATTTGAGTCGTGGC
>NCJR01000190.1 GCA_002282555.1 Rhodobacterales bacterium 34-62-10 | reverse complement strand
TCGGTCTGGATCATGATTTCCGCGGGCATCCCCGGTGTTGGCGAGAAGTTCTGCACCCGTTGCATTTCCTCAGGCGAGACCGTCACGCGCGACAGATAAACCTCGCGGCGGGTGCCGGTCGTGCCGTCGGCAATCGCATCGGCCGAGACATATTCGACCGATCCGTTCAGAACCGGCGTCGTGCGCTGGTTCAACCCGGTCAGGCGCACGGTCGCTTTCTGGCCGACATGGACGCTGTCGATATTGGTGCGCGGCACCAAGACCTCGATGATCAGTGGCGCATCTGCAGGCAGGATTTCGACGATGGGACGGCCGGTCTCGACCACACCGCCCGTGGTGTGGTAATAGAGCCGGACAACGGTGCCGGACACGGGCGCGATCACCGCCGTCCGGTCAAGGATGTTTTCCGATTTGCGCAACTGTTCGCGCACGCTTTCCAATTCGCTTTCGATGGTCTGCAACTGGGTCAGCGCGTTGCGGCTGTAATCGTCGCGCGTCTTGGCGATCTGCGCCTCGAACTTGGCGCGCATCTCGGTCAGTTCGGCGATCTCGGCCTCAAGCCGCCCGACCTGACCGTCAGCCTCGAGCATGGCGCGGCGCAGGGCCAGCGCCTCGCTGCGCCGCGACAGGCCGCTTTCCACAAGCGCGGATTTCGCCTCAAGCTCCTCGGCCAGCAGCGCAAGCTGGCTTTGGGTCGCCTCAAGCTGGATGCCATAGCCGGTGGTGCGGATATCCAGCGCATCAAGGTTGCGGGAAATGACGCTGATGTCATTGGCAAGGCTGGCGGTGGAGGCTTGAAAGGCAAGGGTCTGCCCGTCAAGGATCATCGCCGCTTCGGGATCGCCACGTTCCGCCACAAGATGCGGCGGGAAGATCAGCCTGTCCAGATGCTGTTGTTCGGCCATCAGGCGGGCTTGCGTCGCCTCAAGCCGGATCCGGCGCAGCGACAATTCGCGGGTGCTGGCCAAGGCCAGGGTCTGGTCCAGCGTCAGCATGACCTGACCTTCCGTCACACGGTCCCCCTCCTGCACCAGGATTTCGGCGATGATCCCGCCTTCCAGATGCTGGACGATCTTGTTCTGGCCGGTGGCGACGAAACTGCCCTGCGCGATCACGGCGGCGGCCAGCGGTGCCAACATGGCCCATGTGCCGAAACCGCCGAAGGTCACCAGCATCAGCAGCAATCCGAAGGTGGCCTGCCGGCCGATCGAACGCGGCACCTCGCGGTACCAGTGATCGGGGCCGGGAAGGGTGGTCATATCAGACATGGCGGGGTGTTCCTGACGGCGGTTGTGGGGCAAGGCTGGCGGGGCCCGTGCCGGGGGCATGGCCCGCCACTTGCGCCGCGGGCGCCGCACCACGGTTCAACTGGGCCATGACCTTGTCGCGCTGGCCGAACAGGGCGACGCCGCCATTGGCCAGCAGCATGATCTTGTCCACGACGTTCAGAAGGGATGGTTTCTGCGTGATCACGACCACGGTGATCTTTTCCTTGCGGGCGTGGTCGATGGCGCGGGCCAGTGCCTTGTCGCCCGCCGTGTCGAGGTTCGAGTTCGGCTCGTCCAGCACGACAAGGCGCGGGTTGCCAAAGAAGGCGCGCGCCAGTGCGATACGTTGTTTCTGCCCACCTGACAGGGGCGAGCCATCGGCGGCGACCATGGTTTCATAGCCTTGCGGCAGGCTGGCGATCATCTCGTGGACATCGGCCAGAACCGCCGCGTGGTGGATCTGTTCGTCCGTGGCATCGGCGCGCATCCGGCCGATATTGTCCTTGATCGTGCCGGGGAAAAGCTGCACGTCCTGCGGCAGATAGCCGATATTCTCACCCAATTGGCGCGGATCCCAGTTGCGCAAATCCATCAGGTCCAGCCGCACATTGCCCGACGTGGGCAGGATCGAGCCGACCAGCATCTTGCCCAGCGTGGTCTTGCCAGCACCCGAATTGCCGATCACCGCCAGCGTGTCGCCGGGGTCCAGCGCAAAGCTGATACCGTTCAGGATCACCTGTTTGGTGCCGCCCGGCACATAGAGCAGGCGTTCGACGTTCAGCCGCCCTTCGGGGCGCGGCAGCCAGAGCCGTTCGAATTGCAGGCGCGAGTTCCGCAGCAGGGTCGCCACCCGGCCATAGGCGGCGCGCGACAGGATGAAGGCGTTCCAGCCCTCGATCGCGCCCTCGATGGGGGCGAGTGCGCGCCCTGCCACGATGGATGCGGCGATGACCATGCCGCCGGTGATCTGCCCGTCGATGGCCAGCCACGCGCCCCAGCCCAGCATGCCCACCTGCGTCAGCATCCGCACCGCGCGGCTGACCGAGGCGCTGATGATGTTGCGATCCTGTGCGCGGACCTGCGCGATCAGGGATGCGGCGGTGTCGCGGCCCCAGATCGTGACGGCCTCGGGGATCATCGCCATGGCGTTGATGATCTGGCTGTTGCGGGACATAGAATCCAGATGCATGTTCGCTTTGGCCTGGGCCAGATTTGCCTCGGCAAAGGGTTTGGCGGTGATGCGCTGGTTGACCAGGGCCACCACCAGAAGCAGCAGGGCGGTCACCACCACGATCATGCCCAGATGCGGATGGATCATGAAGATCACGAAGATGAACAGCGGCGCGAAGGGCACGTCGAGAAAGGAAATCAGCGTGCCGGACACAAGGAAGCTGCGCAACTGTTGCAGATCGCCCAAGGTCTGATACTCGCGCCCCGATCCGTGCAGCGAGGCGGCGGCGGCCGCGCTGAGGACGGGTGCGCCCAGTCGCGCCGCCACCTCGACCGCCGTGCGCATCAGCATGAAACGCCGCACCGCATCGAACATCGCCTGCAGGATCACGGCCGAGGCGATCACGACCGTCAGCATGATCAGCGTATCGGTGGAACGGCTGGTCAGAACTCGGTCGGAAATCTGGAAAAGGTAGATCGGGATCGCAAGGATCAGCACATTGGTGGCGCAGGTCATCACCATGACCATGCTGAGGTTGCGCCAGACGGTACGGATACCTTGCCGCAGGCTGAGGTTGAAATCCTCGGGGCCCATACGTTTGTGAAAGGCCGCACCATGGCCGCCGCCACCCTGACCGCTGCCGGGTTTGGCGGGGCCGGGCATCACGGGCCCGCCGGTCTTGCCCTCGATCGTGACACCCAAGGAGGCGGCGCTGGTGTCGCGCAGGGTCTTCATCCGCAACGCCTCGGCCTTGGGGTCCGGTTCCGGCTGCAGATCGGGGGCGGGGTTGGCTTTGGCTGAGATATCGGCAGGCGGGGCATCTGTGCTGGCCCGGGCCGCGGCTGCGGTCGAAGCCGTTGCCGCTTGGGGCGCATCTGAGGGCCAGATCCGTTGATCGGCGGTCAGGCGCAACGGGGCAGTCCCCGCACGATCCCGCACCGTCCTGAACTCCATCGGTCTGTCGATCATCTTGTTCAAAGGGTCTCTCCGGTGGCAGCAGGTCGGCGTGATGTGGCGTGGGTCAGGCCAGCATGGTCTGCATGACATCGACCGAGCCGGGGCTGTCGTCGATCTGGATGCCGGGCCCGCAATCATCCGCAGGGGCCGGGGCGATCATGTCATCGACCAGAAAGGCCACCGCCTCATTCGCCAGCTTGTCCATCTGCACCCCGGCAGGGGGGGCACAATCGTCGATCAGCTCGGCCTGATAGATCAGCGCGTCGCTATAGGTATCGCCACCCGCCATGACGGTGGAATCAAGCCCTTCGGACATGATCGCGGCTGCGTTGATCTGGGCGTTGGACCCGGCGGTCACGGTCACTTCGGCACCCTCGGCGCTGCTGAACATGTCCTGAATGAAGTGGATCTGATCGGAATCGCCCAGATAGTTCAGCTGTTCGATGACACTGGTCTGGATCAGGTCGCCCGAGATATAGAGCACGTTCAGCGCCTGATTTCCTGCAAAGATCGCGTCCTGCGCGACATCGGCCGAGATGGTTTTTGCCCCGTTCGCCAGTTCCGTCAGCGCCTGTGCGAAATGGTCGGGTTTGTCGGACAGGCTGTCCTGCCCGGTCGTCATGATCGCGGCTGTATTGACCTGCAGGTTGTCACCTGTGTGGAGCGCAGCCCCCTCGGGCACATCGCCGGTCACGCTGTCCTGATCCAGCAGGACATTCACCTGATTGATCTGGTTCAGGGTGATCATGCTGCCGCCGACCATGATCAGGTCATAGTGAAACCCAAGGTTCAGGATCAGCGTTTCGTTGAAGACAAGGTTCTCGCCGGTGCCGATATAGGTGGCGGCCCCGGAAAACTTGACCTCGACCCGGTCGTAATCGGTGGTGAAGATATGCTGCTGCACCCAGTCCATCAGCATCAGATCACCCTCAAGACGCGTCACGTTCCAGAAGGAGGGCAGGCCATCATCCTGATGTTCGGCCATCGACTTTGCGTCATCGCCGGTCGCGACCGAGGATGTCTGCTCCAGCTGCGCGATGTTCAGCGATTTTGACGGGGCCGAGGCCGCCTGCGTGACCACATCCGACGCCTCGACCCGCAGATTGATCTGCGAGATGACGTCCA
>NCJR01000189.1 GCA_002282555.1 Rhodobacterales bacterium 34-62-10 | reverse complement strand
GCGGGATATCGAGATTTGCCACAAATGGAAGGTGCCGATCTGGATCACCAGCCTTGGCGCGCGGGTCGAGGTGAATGACGCGGCCCATGACTGCGGCGGGATCGCGCTGCATGACATCATCAACAACCGCTTTGCGAAAAAGGCGATTGAAAAGGGGGCTGATGGTCTGATCGCGGTGGCCGCAGGTGCGGGCGGGCATGCGGGGGCGCAATCGCCGCTGGCGCTGATCTCGGAAATCCGGGAATGGTTTGACGGTCCGGTCCTGCTGTCTGGGGCCATTTCCACAGGCCGCTCGATCTTGGCGGCGCAGGCGATGGGGGCTGATCTGGCCTATATCGGCTCGCCCTTCATCGCCACCGAGGAGGCGAATGCCGACGCCGCCTACAAACAGATGATCGTCGATAGCGGGGCCGAGGATATCGTCTATTCCTCGCTCTTTACCGGCGTGCATGGCAATTACCTCAAACCGTCCATCATCCGCGCAGGGATGGACCCGGACAATCTGGAAACTGCCGACGCCACGTCGATGAATTTCGGCGAGGGGCGGTCAAAGCCGAAGTCGTGGAAAGAAATCTGGGGCGCAGGTCAAGGGATCGGTGCCGTGAAAGAGGTCGTGCCCGCCCGTGCGCTGGTGGACCGTCTGGCGACGGAATATGCCGCAGCCAAGGCGGAATTGCGTGAGATTATGAATGGCTGAACTTTGGCTGATCCGGCACGCGCAGGCCAGTTTCGGGGCTGCCGACTATGACAAGCTGTCCGAACTGGGCCACGCGCAATCGCGCGCGCTGGGGCTGTCACTCAAGGCGCTGGGGATGCGGCCCGATGCCGTGTTCATCGGCGCGCAACGGCGGCACCGCGAAACCTGGGAGGGGATCAATACCGCGTTGGGGATCGACACCGCCCCCGGCATCCTGCCCGGGTTCAACGAGTTCGACTTCGGCGGCTTGCTGAACGCGCGCTATCGCGGGCAGGACCGGCCCAAGGACCTGCACACGGATCGCAGGTTGCATTTCAAGATGCTCCGTGAAACCGTGCTTGAATGGCAGACAGGAGCGATCATCGACCCGCCCGAACCTTACGCCGCCTTTGTCGCCCGCGTTCGTGACGCCCGCGCGCAGGCCACGGCGGGTTCAAATGAACAGGTGATCGTCGTCACATCCGGCGGGGCCATCGGGCAGACCGTAGCCGAGGTGATGGGCGCGCCCGCCGATGCGATGATCCGGTTGCAGTTGCAGATCAAGAACTGCTCGGTCAGCCGGATCGTCGTCACACCGCGCGGCGAACATCTGAGCACGTTCAACGAAACCCCGCATATCACCGCCGCCAATATCGCGGATATGCTGACCTATAGCTGAGGAAAGGACAGGGCCATGACCACCCATGCCGCCGCACAGCTGGACACCGACGCCGTCGCCCGCTGGTTGACGGATCACCTGCCGGGCTTTGCAGGCCCGATCAAGGCCGAGAAATTCGCAGGCGGGCAAAGCAACCCGACCTTCCGGCTGATCACACCCAACGCGCGTTATGTGCTGCGGCGCAAACCGCCGGGGATTTTGCTGAAATCCGCCCATGCGGTAGAGCGTGAATTCCGCGTGCAGCAGGCGCTGGCCGGCAGCGATGTGCCTGTGGCCCGGATGCACGTGCTGTGCGAGGACCCCGATGTTATCGGATCGGCCTTCTATGTGATGGACGAGGTGGATGGCCGCCATTTCGACGATCCGCGCCTGCCCGAATTGGCCGTGCCCGACCGCCGCGCTGTGCAGGACGAGATGAACCGCGTTCTGGCGGCGATTCATTCGGTGAACCTCAAGGCCACGGGTCTGGATGATTACGGGCCTGAGGGGAACTATTACCGCCGCCAGATTGACCGCTGGACCAAGCAATACCGCGCCTCGGAGCTGGACCATATCCCGCCGATGGAGGAGCTGATTGCGTGGCTGGACGCGAACATCCCCCCCGATGACGGGCAGCGCACGCTGGTGCATGGCGATTACCGCATCGACAATATGCTGTTTGTCAAGGATGCCCCCACCTGTCTGGCGGTGCTGGATTGGGAACTGTCGACCACGGGCCACCCCTATGCGGACCTTGCCGCCGTGCTGATGCAATGGGGGATGCCGCCGGGCAACGAGGGGCGTGGTCTGGCGGGTGTGGACCGTGCGGCGGAGGGGCTGATGTCGGATCAGGATTTCATCGCCGCCTATTGCGCGCGGCGCGGGCTGCCCGAGATCACGGATTTCGGCTTCTACCTGGCTTTCGCGTTTTTCCGTATGGGCAGCATCCTGCAAGGGGTGCTGAAACGGGCGGTGGACGGCAATGCCTCGAACCCGGAACGGGCGCGCAAGCTGGGCAGTTTCGTGCCGGTCTTTGCGCAGAACGGGCTGGATGCCGCGCGGAAGGGATGAACATGACCGATCTGAACCCCACGCTGGTGGAAGAGGCCTATCCGTTGCAGGCGCATCTGGGATTTGTCATGACCGGCTGGGCCAAGGGCTTTAGCCGGTTTGAGCTACCGCTCAAGCCGTTCCTGATGAACCGCTACGGCATTCCGCATGGCGGGGTGCATGCCATGCTGCTGGACACGGTGATGGGGTTCAGCGGCAGCTATACCGGCGATCCTGCGGACAAGCAGATGGCGATGACCCTGTCGATGACCGTCAACTATCTGGGTCAGGCGCAGGGAGACCTTCTGATCGGTGAAGGCCGCGTCACGGGCGGCGGGCGCAAGACCTTCTTTGCCGAGGGCAAGATCACCGATACCACCGGCACCACCATCGCCACAGCCACCGGGGTGTTCCGCATTCGCGGACGCTGACTGACAGACCAAGGATGCGCGGCCCGCACCGGAGCCGCAGCACATGAAGGAGATCACGAATGACTGAGATGATGAACCGCATCGCATTGGCCCGCCGCCCCAGCGGATCGCCATTGCCCGAAGATTTCCGTTTTGAACAAGCCCCGATGCCCACACCCGGCGAGGGCGAGGTGCTGGTCAAGGTGATGTATATGTCGCTGGACCCCTACATGCGGGGCCGTATGGACGATGCGAAATCCTATGCCAAACCCGTGCCCATCGGCGGCACGATGGAAGGCGGCGCTGTGGGCGAGGTGATCGCGTCCAATAGCGCGCATTTCAAACCGGGTGACATTGCCTTTGGCATGTTCGGATGGGCCAGCCACGGCTGCCTGCCGGGGCGCGAGTTGCGCAAGCTGGACCCCGCCCATGGCCCGGTCACGGCGGCGCTGGGGGTGCTGGGCATGCCCGGTTTCACCGGCTGGTTCGGCCTGACCGAATATGGCAGGCCCAAGGAGGGCGAGACACTGGTGGTGGCGGCGGCCACCGGCCCCGTCGGGTCCATGGTGGGCCAGATCGCCAAGGCGCGCGGACTGCGGGTCGTGGGCATCGCGGGCGGGGCCGACAAATGCAAGCTGGCAGTCGAGAAATTCGGCTTTGACACCTGCCTTGACCACCGCGCTTACGCCGATGGCCGAGAAATGCGCGCAGCGCTTGCCGAGGTCTGCCCCAAGGGGATTGACATCTATTTCGAGAACGTCGGCGGCAAGGTTCTGGACGGGGTGATCCCCCTGATGAACGTGGGCGCGCGCATCCCCGTTTGCGGCATGATCAGCTGGTATGATCTGGGCGGTCTGGGCGGGGCCAGCGACAGCCCCGGCAAGGACAACCTGCCCAAACTCTGGCGCACGATCCTTGTGAACCGGATGCATGTGCATGGCTTCATCATCTCGGACCATTTCGACCATTTCCCCGCCTTCCTGACCGAAGTGGGCCCCATGGTCGCCAAGGGCCGGATCGCGGTGCAGGAGGATATCACCGAAGGGCTGGAGAACGCCCCCGCCGCCTTCATGCGGATGCTGAAGGGCGGGAATTTCGGCAAGGCTGTCGTGAAAGTCGCCTGACGCACCCGTTTGCGGCGGCAGGAGCCTCCGGCGGAGATATTTACGGCAAGAAGAATGGGGGCGGCCTTGGCGGGTCGCCCCTTTGTCATTCAGGCTGGTGTCATTCAGGCCGGTGTCATTCAGGCTGGTGTCATTCAGGTTGGCAAATCTCATCCGCGCGGATGGCGCGCAGGGTGCGGATCACCAATGCGGCGATGATGACCAGCAACACGCCGGCCAGCACCGTGCCAAACAGGTGATGCGTCGCTGAACCCGTCAGGTCGGCGTAAAGAAAGCTGGCAACGGTGACGGCGGCAAAGGGAAAGGACAGCGCCCAGAAGGACAGCGCGAAGGGCAGCTTGACGATGCGCGGCAGTTGCACGACCACGAGCAGCGTAAAGAGATAGGCCCCGTTCATCAGGATGCGGGCAAAGGCGTCAATCTGGTCAATCATATGCACCCATGCCAGAAATCCGACAGCCGGCGGCGCGATCAGGATCACGAGTGTCGGCTGCAACCGCCCCGGCATCGGATCGTGAAAGATCAGCCGGTTCATCACCAGCGTCAGCAGCACGATCCAGAAGATCAGCCCGACCGACAGGAAATACCAGCTCACCTCAAGATAGCCCATCTGCACCCCGGCAATCGGCACGATCACATTGCCCAC
>NCJR01000188.1 GCA_002282555.1 Rhodobacterales bacterium 34-62-10 | reverse complement strand
GAGAAGCCGCAGGAACCGCGTTCCTCGAACATGTCCTCGGCATCCTCGCGGTGGCCGGTGGGGATCACGAAGCGATCTTCGTAATCGGCCAGCGCCATCACCTTATACATTTCTTCGATCTGCGCGCCGGTGAGCCCGACATCCGTGGCAATCGCCTCGTTCTGCACGCCTTCGATCGATTTCGACCGCATATAGCCGCGCATCGCCAGCATCCGTTCAAGACACAGCGCAATTGGCTCCTCGTCGCCTGCGGTAAGCAGGTTGGCGAGGTATTTGAGCGGGATGCGCAAAGACCGCACATCGGGCATGTTGTTGTTGACGCTGATCTGCCCGGCGCTGGCGGCGGCATTGATCGGCGAGAGCGGCGGCACATACCACACCATCGGCAGGGTGCGATATTCGGGGTGGAGCGGGAAGGCGACCTTCCATTCCATCGCCATCTTCCACACCGGCGAATGGCGCGCAGCCTCCAGCCAGTTTTCGGGCACGCCGTCCTTACGCGCCTGTTCGATCACCGCCGGATCATGGGGGTCAAGGAAGATATCGAGCTGCGCCTGATAAAGGTCTTCGACGTTTTCGGCGCTGGCCGCTTCCTCGATTCGGTCGGCGTCATAGAGCATCACGCCGAGATAGCGGATGCGCCCGACACAGGTCTCGCTGCACACCGTCGGCTGGCCTGCCTCAATGCGTGGATAGCAAAAAATGCACTTCTCCGATTTGCCGCTTTTCCAGTTGTAGTAGATCTTCTTGTAGGGGCAGCCCGACACGCACATGCGCCAGCCGCGGCAGGCCTCCTGATCGATCAGGACGATGCCGTCTTCCTCACGCTTGTAGATCGCGCCAGACGGGCAGGCGGCGACGCAGGTCGGGTTGAGGCAATGCTCGCAGAGCCGGGGGAGATACATCATGAAGGTGTTTTCGAACTGGCCGTAGATTTCCTTCTGCACCCCTTCGAAGTTGTAATCCTCCGACCGTTTGGCGAATTCCCCGCCCAGGATTTCCTCCCAGTTCGGCCCCCATTCGATCTTCTCCATCCGCTGGCCCGAAATCAGGCTGCGCGGACGCGCGGTCGGGAAGGCCTTGCTTTCGCCCGCCTTTTGCAGGTGAGCGTAATCGAAGGTGAAGGGTTCATAGTAATCGTCGATCTCGGGCAGATCGGGATTAGCGAAGATCTTCGCGAGCAACCGCCATTTGCCGCCCATCTTCGGCCGGATCGATCCGCCGGGAGTGCGCACCCAGCCGCCGTTCCAGCGTTTCTGGTTTTCCCAATCCTTGGGATAGCCGATGCCGGGCTTGGTTTCGACATTGTTGAACCAGGCGTATTCCATGCCTTCGCGGCTGGTCCACACGTTCTTGCATGTGACAGAGCAGGTGTGGCAGCCGATGCACTTATCAAGGTTCAAGACCTTGCCGATCTGTGCGCGGATTTTCATGCTACGGTCTCCCCTTCGGCCAGGGCCCCCTCGAGCCAGTCGACCTTTGTTAATTTGCGAACGATGACATATTCGTCGCGGTTCGATCCCACGGTGCCGTAGTAGTTGAACCCGTAGGCCAGCTGGACATATCCGCCGATCATGTGGGTGGGTTTCAACACCGCGCGGGTCACCGAATTATGGATGCCCCCGCGCTGCCCGGTCAGGGGCGATCCGGGCATATTCGTGATTTTCTCCTGCGCGTGATACATGAACAGGGTGCCTTCCTTCATTCGCTGCGACACGACCACTCGGGCCACCAGCGCACCGTTGGAATTGAAGGTTTCCACCCAGTCATTGTCGACCAGCCCCGCCTTGGCCGCGTCCACTTCGCTCATCCACACGATCGGCCCGCCGCGCGACAGCGTCAGCATCAGAAGGTTGTCGGTATAGGTCGAGTGAATGCCCCATTTCTGGTGCGGGGTGATGAAGTTGAGGATCACGTGCGGCGCGTCCTTGGCCTCGTCCAGCATCGGCTTGACCGCCTTGGTATCGATCGGCGGGCGATAAACGCAGAAGCCCTCGCCAAAGGCGCGCATCCACTTGTGATCCTGATAGAGCTGCTGGCGCCCGGTCAGCGTGCGCCACGGGATCAATTCGTGAACGTTAGTGTAGCCCGCGTTGTAGCAAACGTGCTCGCTTTCGATCCCCGACCAAGTGGGCGAGGAGATGATCTTCCTCGGCTGGGCCTGAATGTCGCGGAAGCGGATCTTCTCGTCTTCCTTGGGCCGGGCGAGATGGGTGTGATCGAGGCCGGTTTTCCGGCCCAGATCTGCCCAGGCTTTGACCGCGACCTCGCCATTGGTTTCGGGCGCGAGCATCAGGATCATCTCGGCGGCATCGATCGCGGTTTCGATCTGCGCCATTCCCTTGGTCGGGCCATCTTCGAGCACCGCGCCATTCAGATTGCGCAAGGCCTCAACTTCGTGATCGGTGTTCCAGCCGATCCCCTTGCCGCCATTGCCGAGCTTTTCCATTAGCGGGCCCAGAGCGGTGAAGCGCTTGTAAAGACCGGGGTAATCGCGCTCAACCAGCGCCACTGTCGCCATGGTAACGCCGGGGATCGGCTCAACTTCACCCTTGCCCCAATCGGCCACGTCATAAGGTTGCGCGATCTCGTTCGGGCTGTCGTGCTGGATCGGGGTCAGCACCACGTCCTGTTCGATGCCCAGCACTTCGGGCGCGACTTCCGAGAACGCCTTGGCAATACCCTTATAGATGTCCCAATCGCTGCGCGATTCCCACACCGGGTCCACGGCCGCCGACAACGGATGGATAAAAGGGTGCATATCCGAGGTGTTGAGATCGTCTTTCTCATACCAACTCGCGGTCGGCAGCACGATGTCGGAATAGACGCAGGTGGTCGACATTCGGAAGTCTAGCGTCACCAGCAGGTCAAGCTTACCCTTTGGCGCTTCATCGTGCCATTTGACATCCTTGGGTTTCTGCGCCCCGGTTTCGCCCAGGTCCTTGCCTTGCACGCCGTGCGCGGTGCCGAGCAGGTGCTTGAGGAAATATTCGTGGCCCTTGCCCGACGAACCCAAGAGGTTGGACCGCCACACGAACATGTTGCGCGGCCAGTTGGCTGGGTCATCAGGATCGAAGCACGACATTTCCAGCGTGCCTGCCTTGAAGCCTTCCGCGACGTAATCCTTCGCTTCCTTGCCGCTAGCCTTGATCGCCTTGCCCACCTCCAGCGGGTTGGTCTTCAATTGCGGCGCGGATGGAAGCCAACCCATGCGTTCGGCGCGCACATTGTAATCGATCAGGCTTGCGTCCCAATCACCATCGGGCGCGGTAGGGGAGAGGATTTCCTCCACCCCCAACGTCTCATACCGCCACTGGTCTGTGTGCGCGTAGAAGAAGCTGGTCGAATTCATATGCCGCGGCGGTCGGTTCCAGTCGAGCGCGAAGGCGAGCGGTGCCCATCCCGTCTGCGGGCGCAGCTTTTCCTGCCCGACATAGTGCGACCAGCCGCCGCCCGATTGGCCCACACAGCCGCACATCACCAACAGGTTGATGATGCCGCGATAGGTCATGTCCATGTGATACCAATGGTTGATCCCGGCCCCCAGGATCACCATCGATTTGCCCTTGGTCACCTCGGCATTGGACGCGAACTCGCGCGCCGCAGTGATGATGTGATCGGCGGGAACCCCGGTGATCTTTTCAGCCCATGCCGGTGTGTAAGGCTCCATTTCGCTGTAATCGCGCGCAACATGGTCGCCGCCCAGCCCGCGGTCGAGACCGTAATTGGCGCAGAACAGATCGAATACGGTAGCAACAAAGGCCTTGCCGTCCTTAAGCTGCAACTGGCGCACCGGCACTCGGCGCTTCAGCACGCTGGGATGATCGGTGCCCTGGAAGTGATCATGTTCAAGGTTGCCGAAATAGGGGAAGGCGACCTCGATCGCCTCATCATGCTGGCCATCGAGGATGTTGGTAAGGCGCAGCCGGGTGGCATTTCCGCGCCCGTCGCGTTCCTGAAGGTTCCACTTGCCTTCCTCGCCCCAACGGAACCCGGCCGAGCCTGACGGCACCACCACTTCATCGGTTGCCTCGTCGATGGCGACGGTTTTCCAATCGGGATTGTTGGTTTCGTCCAGCCCATCGAGGAAATCGGCTGCGCGCAGCAGGTTTGCGGGCACCCACGCGCCGTCCTTCTCCACCAGCTTCACCAGCATCGGCATATCGGAGTATTTGCGGCAGTAATCCTCGAAATACTCCGCTTGCCTGTCGAGGTGATACTCGCGCAAAATGACATGACCCATCGCCATGGCGAGTGCAGCGTCGGTCCCCTGCTTGGGGTTGAGCCACAGGTCGGCGAACTTGGTCGCCTCGGCATAATCGGGGCTGACCACCGCGACCTTCGTGCCGCGATAGCGTGCCTCGGTCATGAAGTGCGCGTCGGGCGTGCGGGTTTGGGGGACGTTCGATCCCCACATCATCAGGAACCCGGCGTTATACCAGTCGGCGCTTTCGGGAACGTCCGTCTGTTCACCCCAGGTCTGCGGGCTTGAGGGCGGCAGATCGCAATACCAGTCGTAGAAACTCATGATCGTCCCGCCGAGCAGCGAGAGGTAACGCGAACCCGCGGCGTAACTGACCATCGACA
>NCJR01000187.1 GCA_002282555.1 Rhodobacterales bacterium 34-62-10 | reverse complement strand
CGCCTGCGCCGCCGCCGATCACGACCACACGGGCGCGCCCCTGCGACCAGACCATCGGGGCCTGCAAGGCGGCGGCAGCCGCCACACCCGTGCCGATGAAAGCTCTTCTGTTCAGTTTCATGTGATGTTCCTCCCTGAGAACAAAGGGGTCATTCCAGACCCTCAAAATATGCGGCCAAAGCCGCAATCTCTTCATCCGACAGCCGCCCGGCCATCATCTGCATCACGGGATGCGGACGGATCTGGCGCTTGTAGGCATGCATGGCGATCACGAAATCCTCGACCGGCCAGCCAATGATGCCGGGGATCCCCTCGTTGCCGCCGCTGCGCAGGTGGCAGGTCAGGCACTCGCTGGACAGATACTCGCCGTAAGCCTTGTCCCCCACGATGGCCAGCGTCTCGGGCGGCAGTTCCACTTCACGCGGGCGGGCTGTGGGCTGGCTTTCGGGAATATTGGCAGGGTTGGCGGAAAATCCGCGCAGATAGGCCAGAAGATCGGCCCTGTCGGTCGCATCCTTCATCCCGCGATAAGCCATGCGCGTGTCGCTGACCAAAGCCTTGGGGTTGTCGATATAGGCGTCAAGCGTGTCATAGCTCCAGATCAGGCCATCCGCCCCCATCCGCGCCAAGCCGTCGGAATAGCGGAAACCATCCCCGACACTTCCCGCCTTGCGCCCGAAAATATCGTTCAGATGCGGGCCGACACGGTTCTTGGCCTCTGGGCCGATCTGGTGGCAGGACGCGCAATCACGGAACAAGGCCTCGCCGCGCTTGGCATCGCCCAGAAGCACGGTCTGCGCGGCCAGAGGGCCGCTGAGGACCCCTGCAACAAGTATCGCACACAGCACCCGTCCGATCATCACACCACCCTGTTCGAAAGCCCCTTCAGAAAAGCCTGAAACGGCATGAAAAACAACTGAAAATGCAGGTCAGGATCGCTGCCCCAGACCGGAAAGACCGAAGGGGCCGGATTTCGCATCAGGCCAGGAACGTATTCTGGATCAGACACTTGCAGGGCAGAACGGATGTTCTTTTACTGGCGGTTCTTTGACGCAGGTCACAGCTTTGGACAATGGTCCCGCGCCTGCGCCACATCTTTCAACATGGTCAGGGGCAGGCCGATGCACCGGCCTGCCCCCGTCTTGGATCACTGCGAGAACGACTTGAGATATTCGTTGATCGCGGCGATTTCGTCGTCTTTCCGCAGACCCGCGAAGGACATCTTGGTCCCCTTCACATAGTCGCGCGGCTTGGTCAGGAATTCGGCCATGTTCTCGGGTCCCCAGACGGTTCCCGATGCGCCCATCTCGGCCATGGTCTTGGAGTAGTTGAACCCCTCCACGCCGCCAAGAGGACGCCCCATCACGCCGTTCAGATGCGGCCCTGTCTTGTTCTGCGCCCCGTCGCCCACCTGATGGCAGGCGGCGCATTTCTTGAACACCTTCTCACCCGCTGCAACCAGTTCCGGGTCCAGATCACCGCCAGCCGCCGCCGCATCATCCGCAGGCGCAGCCTCGGCCGGTGCCTCGGTTGCGGCAGGGGCTTCGGTGGCCGGGGTATCGGTGGCTGTTGTTTCCTCGGTCGTTTCCGCCTCGGCCGCAGCTTCCGCCGCTTCTTCCGCCTGGAACGCCTCACGCGCGGCGGTCTGATCCGGCGTCACGTCCAGAACGGTGGCGCGCATCGTGATCTCGACCGTTTCCTTGCAGTTCTCCATGCAGGGTTCCTGCGAGAACACCGGCAATTCCACCGTGTCGCGGTCATCCACAAAGAAGCCATCCACATTGGGCAGCGTCACTTCGGTGAAATTCTCGTTCGACAGAACGAAGTCGTCATCCACCAGATCGTTGGAATAAAGGATATAGGCTGTGATGGCATAGACATCATCCGCCGACAGGCTTTGCGCATTGCCGAACGGCATCGACCGGTGCACGTAATCCCAAACGGTCGATACATAAGGCCAATATGACCCCACGGTCTTGAGCGGATCATCCCGGTTCAGCGTGCCTTCGCCGCCCGCCAGCTTGGGCCAGTTGTCCACACCTTCGGCGAACACGCCGTGGCAGGCGGCACAGGCGTTCTGAAACAGCTCATCCCCGTCCAACACATTGCCCGATCCGACCGGCAGACCCGTTCCATCGGGGCGCACGTCCACATCCCATGCGGTCACTTCCTCGGGCAGTGCCACGCGACCAATCCCCAAGGGGCCGTCGCTGGGTGTGGTGCTGGCCACGGCGGGACGCAGCATGAAGCCCATGTCAAGGCTGGCCGGGGCCTCGCCCAGCACGCGGGCCGTGTCCGGCATCGGCGTCACATTGCGATCCGCGAAATTATAGGCAGCCGTCAGCATCGCGACGCCACCCAGCGCCAAACCGCCGTAAAGATTAAGAGATTTCGACATTTTCAGCCTCCCCGCTCGGTTTTACCCACCAGGTCTGGATACAGTTGTTGTGATAGACAGAGTTCAGCCCGCGAATCTCGCGCAGCTGCGTCTTGGTCGGCTGGACATAGCCGGTCTCGTCATGGGCGCGGGCCTGCAGCAGCATCTCCTCGCCATCCCAGTTGTGATCCACATAGAACCGCGTCAGGGCCATGGGCTGTCCGGGGGCGGCAAGCCGGGCCTGCTGCCATGTCTTGCCGCCATCCACGGTCACGTCGACGCGGGTGATCGCGCCGCGACCCGACCATGCCAGCCCGGTGATCACCAAGGGTCCCTTGCCGTGACGGATCGGCGCTTGCGGGCTGGGGCTGGTGATGACGGATTTCGCATCCATCACCCATGTCCACTTGCGCGATGTGCCGTCGGCCATCGTATCGGTATATTTCGAGGTTTCCTCGCGGCTTTCCACGGGGCCGTCGGCCACTTCGATCCGGCGCAGCCATTTGACCCACATATTGCCTTCCCAGCCGGGAACGACCAGACGGGCGGGATAGCCATGCTCCATCCGCAGCGCCTCGCCATTGGCTTTGAAGGCGACCAGCACGTCATCCAGCGCCTTGTCCATCGGGATCGAGCGCCCGTTGGACGACGCATCGGCCCCTTCCACATAGACCCATTTGTCCGACAGATCGCCTGCCGCATCCAGGCCGGCCTCGGCCAGCAGGGTCCGCAGGGGAACGCCCGTGTATTCCATGTTGTGGATCATGCCATGGGTGAATTGCGCGCCATTCAGCTGCGCGCCTGCCCATTCCATGCCGGTGTTGGCGGCGCATTCGCAGAAATACACATGCTGTTCACGCGGGAACCGCTCAAGGTCCTCATAGGTAAAGACCAAGGGGCGATCGACCAGCCCGTTGATCATCAGGCGGTAGTCTTTCTTGGACAGCTCGATCGCGCCGGAATGGTGCCGCTCGAACGCACAGCCCTGCGGGGTGATGGTGCCGTCCAGCGCATGGATGGGCGTGAAGTTGATCGAGCTGATCACATCCGCCGTCAGCCATTCCACGTTGCGCCGCACCACATCGGATTCAAACTTGATCGGCAGTCCGTAGGGCGTGGCATCCACCCCCTCGCCCAGACCGCTGGCCCAGGGCTGCACCTCGGTGATCAACGGATCGGGTCCGGCGGCCTTGGCCATGCTGGCCCCGGCCACTGTCCCACCTGCGGCCAGCGCCCCCCGAAGGAACGCGCGCCGCGAGGATTTCATGTCATTGGAGCTGGCTGTCATTTGTCCTTGCCTCCTTTTTCAGATCATCAAATTCGCTTTTGTGAATTTGATAGAGTCAATTCTGTCCCATGTCCATGGGGGCACCCCGCCCCCATGACGCGGCAATGGGGATCAGGCCCCCACCACCTGCACACTTGTGTTCGGGGCAACCTTCACGGTGCCCTGCTTGCGGATGTAATCCTCGACCACATCCCAGATCTGCGGTCCTTCCGTACCCTCGTTCACCGAGGCCCAGCCCGCGACCACATAGGTTTTTGCCGGATCAATCGCTTCACCCGTCTTCAGAAGGGTCATGTCGCTGATCCGCTGGCCCATCGGCTTGGACACATCGATGCGGTAGCCAAGGCCACCGACCCGCACCATATCCCCGCCCTGCTGGTAATAGGGATCGGGGTTGAACAGGTTGTCGCCCACGTCCTCAAGGATCACGTTCAGGAATTCCCCCGTCATTTCGGTGCGATACGCCTGACCGTAAGACATGGAGGTGACGTTGTGGATATCCTCGCGCGTGATGTCCTGCCCCGGCAGGATCGACGGCCCCCAGCGCACGCCGGGCGACATGGCGATATCGGCCTCGCGCTCGGTCATCAGGGCATCGCAGATCAGATCGTCCCATGTGCCGTTGAAATTCCCGCGCCGATACAGCAGCGAATCCGCCTTGCCGATCACCTCGGTCAGTTGATCCATGAATGGGGCGCGCTGCGCGTCAATCACGGCAGTCACCTCTGCATCCGGCGTGATCACATCGCTGAAGATCGGGATCAGCTTGTGCCGGAAGCCCATCATGCGGCCTTCGCGCACGTCCAGATCAACGCGGGACACGAACTTGCCGTTGGACCCCGACGCGATCAGGATCGTCTCGCCCACCAGAACGGGCTCGGGCAGCGCGTCATGGGTGTGCCCGGTCAGGATCACGTCGATGCCT
>NCJR01000186.1 GCA_002282555.1 Rhodobacterales bacterium 34-62-10 | reverse complement strand
ATTTTCAGATCGAAGGAAAATAGGCTCCGGGAAGCTAACTGTTTGGAATCAGGCTTACCGGCTGGCGTATGCCCCGATGATACGGCTCAGCAATAGCGGTGAGGCCACCAAGGTGAAAGAGCAAGACCAGCGTATCAAATGCATTCAGGAGATAGGATTCTGTAAAGCTGGTGATCAGGATCACACTGCCGACCGCCAGGAAAAAGGACGAAGCCATTCCTTGAGACCGCAGCCAACTGACTACGTTATTCATGTAAGACCACGCCAAAGCGCAGATCATGAGGATCAGTCCCACAAAGCCAAGTGCGACTTGTACCTCAATATATACATTGTGAAAGGAGTGGCGCGTGCCGGGCGCACGGTGGTCTAGTTCGTTAATTGTCTGAGCGGCACCGGAATCAGGGCGCCAGAAACTTTCCAGACCATGCCCCAGCCAAGGTTTTTCTTTGGCAGCAAGGTGCCCCGCCTCCCATATCAGTGTGCGGTTGGTAAGTGTCGTATCCTTGCCTAACGCATTCAGGAATTTCTCAAAGAGCACACTCTGCTGCACAGACAATAGGGCGAGCAGACCTAGCGCGGCAACCCCCAGTATGAAGAGGATAACGACAACTCTAAGCATGGGGATCCGCGCGGCAGGCTGCCAGATGAGCCAAGCGCCTGTCAGCGCAACGAAGCCTCCGAGCGCCATGACCAGTGCCGTAGCCGATTCCGCGATGTATACGAAGTAATAAGCGACTGCGGCTACACAAGCACTCAATATGCGTAGCCAGACGCGTTCTCCAGAATCATAGGCTAGCGCCGTTCCAGCCATCGCAACAACCAGCATACGGATGGCAAAGATCTGTTTACTGCCATAAGGCCCGCCCATCGCAAATGTATCGATTTTGGGGGCAGCCATGATGATGGCTAAAATGCCAGCGAAAAGAAGAGCGCGCACCAGTTCCTGTCGGGTGAGTCGACTCGCGATTGTCACCATGATCAAGAAGTTTAGCGTCATCATGGCGCCGACACGGATTGCATCAGATGAGGAAGCAGCCCAGCCAAACGACAAGAGACCAAGGACAGGCACCCCAACTAGAACAATGGCCTTCATTGCCAGTGGGATCGTGAATTCTCTGTACTGAATAAAAAGAACGAGGAAAATGAGCGCTGAAGGATAGAGAATCAGCTCATCGCCTGGAAAAGTGATAAAGGTCACAAACATCCAAAGTGAGACGAGGCCTAGCTCCCAGATGCTCGCAGGCTTCACTCGGGTACGCAGAAAGACCTGGATAGGCGCCCCATCATCATTCGCGGATTTCAGTGCGATATGGTTCATCATATAGCCTGCTGCGCTACAGAATTTCGGATGATCTTGCCCAAGAAACCAGGTGGTTGCACAAAAATATGGTCAGGCAGTTCTGCCAGTTTGCGGGCGCGGACCTGCAGTGGCGAAGCATCTGCCAAAAGTTGCGCCGCCAGCCCGGGTAAGGACTGCTCAAGCGGGTCGTCAAGAACGAAACCGCATTCATGCCGCTCAATCCAGTGCGCAGTCTCTGTCCCTGTCGGCGCGATCGGCGGTGTACAGAAATAGCCGCCTTCATAAATACGATTTGGCAACAGCCAGACCGAATTCTGTCCAGCCTCCATGAAGTCGCCTGCCCAGATACAATCAAGGCCGCTATAAATGCTGGCAAGGTCCTCCGGTGCACGGTAACGGCCGTGGAAAATAATGTTGGAATGAGCGGCGACCTGCTGATCAAATCGGCTCACTTCGGTATATGCGGGGATGCCGTGCAGATGAATTTCCACATTATCGGGAAAGCGCTCAGCCACAGTGCATAGAAGATCCAGTGAGCGCTGGCATCTGAGATTACCGACCCAACCGATACGTAAGCGCCCTTGCACCTCCCCTTTTCCAGCCGGGCACCGGCCACCATAGTTGCCGCGCGCAGCAAGACGGTTTTCCACGATATGGGCCTGAAACATGCCAGAATAGAAACGCTCGAAATGCTCTGTAAGAAATGCCGGCGAAGAAACAATAAGCCCAGAAGTCTTCTTCAGCAGCCAGCCCTCCAAAAAACGCAACGCTTTGCCGACGACATCCTTTCGGCAGAGCAACCGGTGTATGTCGAGGCATTCGTAGATTACCGGAACTTTGAGTTTTGCGCGCCGCTTTGCCAAGAAAGCACAGGCAAGCATGTCTAGATTCCGCGCTATGATAACATCCGCTGACGCCAGGTTATTTTCCTGTCGAGCAGCAATTTCTGCACCAAGAAATATCTGCTTAAGGCGCTGGGCGAACGCTGCATCACGCGTTTCACCAAGATCAATATTCGGCCACTCCTGGGCAAGAGGCGCTCGGCGTCGCATCATGTAGCCCGTAACCGCGCAGCCGTCGTCTTGCAGCGCCTGAACCCGGCGCCGAATGGCGGCATCGGCAATGTCATGTCCGAAATAGGCCACCCGCATCGGTTCACGCTCAGACGGCTCAGGCCGGTACAACATGACCGTCAATGCTCCATTAGCGTCACGAAACGACCGCTTCTACTCTGCGGAAATCCTATCGATATTGTCGGATGCCGGGCTCACCTTGGAGGGTGATACCTGCACAGCAGCGGCCGATCTTAGCCCCTTCGTGTTAGCTTTGGGGGGCTTGGATTTTCCCAAACCGAAAAGGCCTGGTTTGGATTCCATCTGATAGTATTTTCTGTAGGCCTTGTAGGTTGCGCCCGGATCGCGATGATGGCGACGGCGGTTTAGGTCAACCATATTGAGCGTTACGCCGAGCAAGTTAGCCTTGAAATTACGCAGCAAATTCAGCGACTGACGTACGGCCGACCGGTTGGTATTGCGCCAACGCACGATCAGAATTGCCTTGTCAGTCTTGCCCGCAACAACACGTGCCTCAGCCATCAGCAGGAGTGGGCCAGTATCAATCAGGATTAGATCGTACATCGCACGCAGACGCCCTAGCAGTTCATCAAATGCACGGGTTCCAAAGACGTCGTGGGGAGTGTGCCCATCAAGGGAAAGCGGCAAAAGGTCCAGCATAGTCTTGCTGTCCTTGACGATCGCATCGGAGAGGCTGCCGGCACCAAAGAGATGCTCAACGAGCCCGATTTCAGGTTTCAGCCCCGCCATCTCAGTCAGCTGACGGCGACGGAAATCGCCATCGATAACAAGTGTGCGTGACCCCGACATGGCAGACATCCGGCCGAGGGCAAGTGTTAGGCTGGTTTTGCCCTCATCCGGTAGCGACGAAGTGATCGCAACCGTCTTAGTTTCACTGTCAATGTCAGAAAAAGCGATGGCCGCCCGCAAGTAGCGAATGCTTTCGGCATACGCCGACAGAGGATTTTCAATCAGGAAATCGGCAGGCTTCATCTGCCCTACCCCGAGCAGGCCAGCTGTACGTATGAGCGGCACTGACCCGATAGCGTCTGTTTTCAGAGTGTTTTCGATGTCCTCTGTCGAGCTGATTTTGGAGTCCAGCATTTCCAGTAGAAGCGCCAAGCCGCAACCAAACATTACGCCAAGCGCGCACCCGATAATCAGATTGAGCAATTTCCGCGGAGCCGCCGGTGCACGCGGAACAGAAGCGGCCGACAGGACGCTGGAGTCTGCGGTTATCAACGAATCTTGCTCACGGGTCTGTTTCGAGCGCGCAAGGAACTCTTCGAGCATTACACGGCTAGTTTCAGCATCCCGTTCCAATTCACGCAGGCGGACGAGGTTGATATTGTTGCCTCGCAGTTGAGAAGAGGATTGGCCAATTTGGCCCTGAATGGAGTTGATCTGAGACTCTGCTACCCGAAGCTCACTTTCCAGGTTAGCTGCAATTCGGTTCATCTCCGCCATCATCTGACGGTCAATGTCAGCAACCTCATTGCGCGCGCTAATCAGGTCAGGGTGACGATCACCGACGCGGGTTTCAAGTTCAGCCACTCGACGCAGAATTTCAGCGCGCTGGGATTTGAGCTGGTTGATAAGAGCCGAGTTAATGACTTCAGAGACACCTTCGACCCCGGCCCCGCTGTCAATCTGGCGTCGCATAGCCTCATACCGCGCACGAGCCCGATCGAGTTCGATCTGAAGCTCACTTCTCTGCGAGGTCAGATAAGCAATCTGCTGTTCCGTCAACGTTGTGCCCTGGGCTTCCAGAAGCCCAGTTTCCGCACGGAAGGTTTCAACACGACGCTCTTTCTCCTCTACCTCTTCCTGCAGAGCAGATACCCGCAGCTGGAGCCACTCGGTGGCTTTTCGGGTTGCATTATACTTCTCTTCCAACTGCTGGACGCGATATTGCTCAGCAACTTCATTAGCGAGACGCGCCGCAGTTTCAGGAGATTCACTACTTACCGTAATGGTAAGAAGATAGGTGGTGCCAATACGTGCCACTGTTACCTTGGAGGCAAGCGTAGCTACAACACCTTCCAAAATCTGCGCTTCCCGTTCTTCTGGAGTCAGCTTCCGGACTGGGCCACTGCTCCCCCCTGAATTTAAAAATCCACGGATGGAATTATTCAGCACAGTGACAGGATCTGTCTTTGGAGGACGCAGTGAAGCGTTAAACTCCGGATCTTCAACTAGATTCTGTTCGATCGCAACGCGCGAAAGAAGTGCCTTGGAGCCAATGACCCGAACC
>NCJR01000185.1 GCA_002282555.1 Rhodobacterales bacterium 34-62-10 | reverse complement strand
ATTCCGAGAAGGTCGTCAAAGATATCCGCTGCGCGACCCGCAAGATTCACAGCGCGGACGAGAAGATCCGCATTGTCCTGGCCGGCCTTCGCGGCGAAGACAGCATCTCGGAGCTGTGCCGCCGGGAGGGGATCGCCCAGAGCCTGTATTACAACTGGTCGAAGGAATTTTTCTAGGCGGGAAAGAAGCGCCTGGCAGGTGATACGGCGCGCCAAGCAACCAGCGCGGAGGTCAAGGACCTGCGTGCCGAGTCTTTGGCCCTCAAGGAAGTGGTGGCAGACCTTATCCTTGAGAACCGCGTCCTCAAAAAAAAAAAAAAACACGAACAGGGCTGGGGGCGACCGCGAGTGAGATATCTGTCCACCGTATTGGACGACTTCTCGCGTTACATCGTGGGCTGGAAGCTCTGCACCAACATGGGGGCGGATGATGTCAGCACGACGCTCGACATTGCCCTGGCCGCATCAGGATGTGACAGCGTCACCGTCTGCACAAGCCGCGGCTGCTCAGCGATAACGGCCCCTGTTACATCGCGGGGGATCTCGCCAAAGACCTCGAAAAGAACGGCATGGATCATGTGCGCGGGGCTCCCAACCATCCCCAGACGCAAGGCAAGATCGAGCGCTGGCACCAGCCACTCAAGAACCGCATCCTGCTCGAAAATTACTATCTGGAGGGCGAACTCGAGGCGGCCATCACCGCCTTTGTCGAGCACTACAACCATCGCCGATATCACGAAAGCCTCGGCAATCTGACACCCGCCGACGTCTACTTCGGGCGCGGCCCGGCAATCCTGGCAGAAAGGGAGAATATCGAAGCACAGACCATCCAGAACCGGCGCTTGATCCATCAGCGCAAAGCAGCATAACATCAACCAATAGAGCCGGAGCCCTCCAGACCAAAATCACGCCGCCTGTTCCAAATCATTCGACGACGGACACGGATGGACTTGTCTTACTCCCACTTAGCGGTAGTGTACCGTCGCATACAGAGGAAGCTAGCATGATCATTCGAACAATTGATCAAATCAATGAGATCGTCGGCAGGATCGTGTCTGTCGTGGCGATCATCTTTGCGGCGATCATAATCTATGACGTTTTCATGCGCTATGTGCTGAACGCGCCGACCCGGTGGGCGTTCGACGTCACCAAGCAGATGTTTGGCTTTTATTTCGTGATGTTGGGCGGTTATGCCCTGCGCCATCAGGCGCATGTGCGGGTGGATTTGCTGACAGCCAACCTGAAGCCGATCCCGTCCCGCATTGTCGATGGGCTGGGCTATCTGATCTTCTTCTTTCCCTTCGCGTGGGTGTTCACCATCCGCTCGTTCGACTTCGCCATGAAGTCCTATGCGCAGGGTGAAACGACCTATGGCTCTGTGCAACTTCCGGTCTACCCGCTCAAGATCGCGATGGCGGTTGCGGCGGGCCTGCTGCTGCTGCAAGGCATCGCCGAACTCCTGAAAATTCTATTCAACCGCCAAGAGGTGCGCAGTGACGCCTGAACTTATTGCTTTGGCCATGTTCGGCTTGCTGTTGCTGGGCCTTTTCATGGGGCACCCGCTGGCTTTCGTGTTGGGGGGCTCTGCCGTTCTGGGCGCGCTGATCGCAGGTAAGCCGATGGTGTTGGGGATCGTCATAAACCGTATTTTCGGTGATGTTCTGGACAATTTTACCCTGATCGCTATCCCGCTGTTCGTCTTGATGGCGCGGTTTTTGTCGGACAGCGGCGTCACTGACCGCATGTTCGAATCCCTGCGATTGATGATGTCGAATGTACGTGGCGGTCTGGCGCTGGCGGTCGTGTTTATCTCAATTCTGTTAGCCGCGACCACCGGCATCATCGGCGCGTCCATCACGGTGATGGGCGTGATGGCCCTTCGTCCTATGCTGCAATACGGCTATAGTCCGACCCTGACCACTGGAGTGATTGCCGCATCAGGCTGTCTGGGCATTCTGATTCCGCCGTCGATCATGCTGATCCTGATGGCAAGCTATTCCCCGCTCTCAGTCGGAGAGCTTTTCGCCGGAGCCATGATCCCCGGCATTCTTCTTGGCGTTCTTTATGCCGTCTGGGTTGTAATCGTGGCCTTCGTCCGCCCTGATATGGCACCCGCGGTGCAGCCGGATGAGCAAATCAGCCGCGGCGCTTTGGTAAGAATGCTGGCGCTTGAAGCGGTGCCGCCCTTAGTTCTGATTCTTGGTATTCTCGGCTCGCTGTTGGCGGGCATTGCCACCGCGACCGAAGCATCGGCCATCGGTGCAGCATTGGCGCTTCTGATCGTCATCGTCCGGGGCAAATTCCGCTGGGCCACTTTTTACAGTGCTATGCTTGAAACTGGACGGACCTCAGCCATGATCCTCTTTATCGTCATCGGCGCCACGGCCTTTACGGGTGTGTTCAACATCACCGGGGGGCTGCGCGCGACGCAGGACATTATTCGCGGCATGGATATGGAGCCGTGGATGTTGATCACGATGATGATGGTGATCGTGTTCATCCTTGGCGCGTTTCTGGATTGGACCGGGATCGTGCTTTTGTCTTTCCCGATCTTCCTGCCCATCGTGCAGGAAATGGATGTCAGCTTGTTGTGGTTTGTGGTGCTGATGTCGGTGGTATTGCAGACATCCTTTCTCACGCCGCCTTTTGGATACGCTCTGTTTTACCTGCGCGCTATCGCCCCCAAGTCAGTCAAAACATCTCAAATCATCGTTGGGGTGTTGCCGTTCATCGGTCTCATCCTGATTATGTGCCTTTGCGTGGCCCTGTTTCCCCAGTTGGTGACATGGCTGCCCGAGGCTCTCTACGCTCAATAAATCAAGGAGGAACTTCCATGTTTACAAAGACTTCAATCGTGGCGTGCGCGGCCCTTGCCGCAGGGATTGCGACGCAGTCCACTGCTCAGGAAAGCTGGACGATGACGACCACATGGCCCAGTTCTCTGGAGTTGATCGAAATTGACAAGCATTTCGTCGAACTGGCGAACAAGCTGACCGGTGACGCCCTTACCATCGAGTTCTTCGAAGGCGGCGCGCTTGTGCCTGCTGGCGAAGTGTTCGGCGCTGTGGAGTCCGGAACCATTCAGGCCGGTGCGGATTGGCCCGGCTATTGGGCCGGACGCGACTCCGCTTTTTCGCCACTGGCCACAACCGCAAGTCTTTTCAACGCCGTCGATTACGTCAACTGGATCGAACAGTGGGGCGGTGCCGAGCTTTACAACGAGATATATGGCAAATTCGGCATGGTCTATCTGCCCTACGGTGTGACCAATAATGAATCCGGTTTCCGCACCAATGAGCCGATCGTGACGCTGGATGATCTGCAGGGCAAACGTCTGCGCCTGTCCGGTCTGGAGCAGGGCCGCCTTCTTGAGCAGCTTGGCGGCAATCAGGTGTCGATGGCTGGTGGCGAGATTTATCAGGCGCTGGAGCGTGGTGTGATCGACGGCGCGGAATTCTCGACCCCCAACGTGGATTTCTCGGGCGGCTTTCAACAAGTGACCAAGTATTGGGCGACCCCCGGCTGGCATCAATCCGCCTCGGTCTTTGGGGTGATGATCAACAAGGCGTCTTGGGACGCGCTTTCGCCTGAAACGCAGGAAGAGTTGAAGATCGCGGCGCAGGCCAATCTGATCTGGTCTCTCTCGTTCACGGAAAAGCGCGCGACAGAGGCGTATCAGCAGTTTAAGGACGCAGGCATTGAGATCACGCGCTACGACGATGCGACCCTTGATCGCGTTCAAGAGCTGACCAACGAGGTGATCGTTCAGACTGCCTGCGAGAACCCAAGCTCTGCCAAGGTCTATCTGAGCCAGCTTGAGTATCTGGCGGATTACGCCAAATGGCGCGACGCTTCGGCCCCGTTCAATCTGGGTCGAACGCCCAATGGACCCGATATCGAGGCCATCCGCGCTTGCGCTGAATAAAACCAATCCTAAACAAAGGAAGGCCCGCCACCCCCTGCGGGCCTTTTTGGTGTCGCGCCTGCTGGTGGTGATCACGCCACATCACTTGTCAGGTGCTGATCGGTTCTGCCGCATACTGTCTGACAACAGCGCCAATGGGACAGTTTGGGCATATTGCGGAACAGAGGGTTTCCGGCTCATCTGTCGCAAGATCACCTTGTCAGGGAGCATCTGAAGAATCTGTGTCTTTTTGCGTGATCTGGCCAGGTTCGGCCGCCGCTGTCGCAGCCGGCATGGTGCCCCTTTCGATTGGCACCCAAACCGGCGGGTCCGTGATCCGCCCTGCCGCGTTCTGCGGAATCGTGGGGATGAAGCCGAGTTTCGGCCTGATCCCGCGAACCGGAATTCTGCCGCAATCGCCGTTTCTTGACACCGTTGGCGTTTTTGCCCGCAGCGTCGAGGATTGCGCTCTATTGGTCGAGGTGCAGTCAGGCCACGACCCCGCCGACCCCGCTACACAAGCCATACCGATGCCGCGCATGCTGTCCGTCGCGCAATCCAAGGCGCCCGTGACCCCGATTTTTGCCCTGCTCAAACCGCCGGGTTGGGATCAGGCCGATCCCCAGATGACCGTAAGCATTCGCGGAGGGCCGTCTGGCTGTTGAGCGGGCAGAACGTTTATCGAGTGTCCTTATGGACGCACACGAAGACACTCGCCGTATTCAAGTTT
>NCJR01000184.1 GCA_002282555.1 Rhodobacterales bacterium 34-62-10 | reverse complement strand
CCACCAACCGTCGTGACGTGCTGGACCCGGCTTTGCTGCGCCCCGGCCGTTTCGACCGTCAGGTGACCGTGCCCAACCCCGATATCAAGGGCCGTGAAAAGATCCTTGGCGTGCATGCCGCCAAAGTGCCGCTGGGCCCCGATGCCGATATGCGCATCATCGCGCGCGGCACGCCCGGTTTTTCGGGTGCGGATCTGGCGAACCTTGTGAACGAGGCGGCGCTGATGGCCGCGCGTGTGGGGCGCCGCTTCGTGACCATGGCCGATTTCGAGAATGCCAAGGACAAGGTCATGATGGGGGCCGAGCGCCGCTCGATGGTGCTGACGCCCGATCAGAAGGAAAAGACCGCCTATCATGAGGCTGGCCATGCCGTTGTCGGTCTGGCGCTGCCGAAATGCGATCCGGTCTACAAGGCCACGATCATCCCGCGCGGTGGTGCGCTGGGGATGGTGGTGTCCCTGCCCGAGATTGATCGGTTGAACTGGCACAAGGCCGAATGCGAAGAAAAGCTGGCCATGACCATGGCGGGCAAGGCGGCAGAGATCCTCAAATACGGTGAGGAGAATGTGTCGAACGGTCCGGCCGGGGATATCCAGCAGGCCAGCGCCCTGTCGCGCGCGATGATCATGCGCTGGGGCATGTCGGACAAGGTCGGCAATATCGACTATTCCGAGGCGCATGAGGGCTATTCCGGCAATACCGCAGGTTTCTCGGTCTCGGCCCATACCAAGGAGATGATCGAGGAAGAGGTGAAGCGCTTTATTCAGGAAGGCTATGAGACGGCCTATCGCATCCTGACCGAGCGCAAGGATGAATGGGAGCGGCTGGCACAGGGTCTTCTGGAATATGAGACCCTGACCGGCGAGGAGATCAAGCGCGTGATGCGCGGTGATCCGCCCCATGCCAAGGACGGCGAGGATGACAAGACCGACAAGGGCAGTGCTGCCTCGGTCACGGCCATCCCCAAGACCAAGCCCAAGGTGAAACCCGCGGGCGGGCTGGAACCAGAGCCGACGTAATGGCTGCACGCCTGCATACTGACTGGGACCCCGGAACCTATAACAGGTTCCGGGGTCTTCGCTTGCGCCCTGCTCTTGATCTGCTGCGCGCGCTGCCGCCTTTGCCGGATGGCCCCGTGGTCGATCTGGGCTGTGGGAATGGTGCGGCGGGGCCTGCGCTGGCCGCTTTGGGGCGTCAGGTGACGGGCATCGACGCCTCGCCCGCGATGCTGGCCGAGGCCGAGGCGACGGGGGTATATGCGGCGCTGCACCGGATGGATATTGCGGATTGGGTGGCAGATGGTGCGGCCCCTGCGCTGATCTTCTGCAACGCGGTGCTGCATTGGTTGCCCGGTCATGATTTGCTGATCCCGCGTCTGGTGGCGATGCTGGCCCCCGGCGGCACCTTGGCGGTGCAGGTCCCGCATCAGAACAACGCGCCCTCGCACCGGGTCTGGCTGTCGCTGGCCGAGGAGATGTTTCCGGGTCGCGTCGATCCGGATCAAGGCCCCGCTGTGCTGCGCCCGGCGGAATATCATCGGCTGCTCTCGGCTCTCGGAGAGTTGAGCCTGTGGGAGACCGAGTATTATCAACAGCTTGACGCCTGCGCCGATGGGCATCCCGTGCGCCGCTTTACTGAGACGACCTTTGCCCGGCCCATCCTTGCCGCGTTGGATGGGGATGAGCAGGCCCGCCTGATCGCGGCTTATGAGGCGGTGATGGACAAGGTTTATCCCGCCGCCGCCGATGGCACGGTGCTGTTCCCGTTCCGGCGGATGTTCTTTACCCTGACTGTCTGATCCTTGGCGCCCGCCGTTGGGGGCCGGGTCTGTGACGACAGTCATCAGGTTCAGATCATCCGCGCCCGCGCAAAGCGCGGGCAGAAGCGCACCGACCGGGCCCCGTTCTGCTGCGGTCCGGCGCGCCCATGGCCGGATGATGCCGGGGGGTCATGTTGCGCTGCCGCTTGGGGCTTGCGGCCCCTTGCCTTGCCGCGGTCTTTGCCGTCACTTAGCCTGAGAGAGACAGCGACAGCGGAGCAGCGCCATGCGTCAGGATTACCTGCATGACCCAGACACCGGGCGGTTGATCGCCGCGCCCGTGCCGGATCGTCGCGCCATCTGGACCGATCTGTTGATCCCCACTCTTGAGGAGGAAGCGGCGGTCGAGGCGGAGCTGGGCATCGACCTGCCCACCCGCGAGGACATGCGCGAGATCGAGCCGTCGTCGCGCATCTATTCCAAGGAGGGGGCGCTGTTCATGACCGCCAACGTGGTGGCGGGGGCCGGCGCGGGGGACCCGGTGATGGAGCCCGTGACCTTTGTGCTGACGACGGGTCGGGTGGTGTCGATCCGGTATCACGAGCCGTATTCCCTGCAGAACGTGCCGCAGCGCGCGGCAGGGTTGCAGGCGGATTGCAGCACCGCGCTGCGGATGTTGATGACGCTGATGGAAGTGCTGGTGGAACGCAGCGCCGATATTCTTGAGGCGGAAAGTCAGGCCGTGGATGCGCTGAGCCGCCAGATTTTCAAACCCGCGGGCAAGCCTGCGCAACAAAGCGTGGATCTGGCGGCGGTGCTGACCCGGATCGGACGGCATGGCGAGTTGAACGCGGGGTTGCAGGACAGTCTGGTCACGATCGAGCGGATCGTGAACCACATGACCCAGATGCGGCTGGCCGCGCGCAAGGAGCGTGGCGCGGCAGAGGCGGGCGCGTCGGGCATGGGGCTGAACGGGCGCGACAAGCGGTTGTTGCGCGACATCCGTTCGCTGATCGCCTATGGCGAGGCGCAGTCGCAGCGCGTGACCTTCATGCTGGACGCGACCTTGGGCCTGCTGAATATCCAGCAAAGCGGGATCATCAAGATATTCTCGGTCGCGGCGGTGGTGTTTTTGCCGCCCACGCTGATCGCGTCGATCTATGGGATGAATTTCGAGTTCATGCCGGAACTGGCCTCGCCCTATGGGTATCCGCTGGCGCTGGGGGGCATGGTGCTGTCGGCGATCCTGCCTTATCTGTTTTTCAAGCGGAAAGGTTGGCTGTAAGCGCCGCACCTTGCCTTGAATGAAATGGAGCCTTGCCCGTGCCTGCCTTGAAACCCACTGACTTTAGCGGACGCATCACATGGCTGGGTGTCGTCACCTCCGAGGATCGCGCCGCCCTGATCGCCGAGGCGCGTGAGGCGATGGACCTGCGTTTCGCGGGGATCGCGGGGTCGGTGCATGGCGGGCTGACGCGGGCGTCCTGCAGCCGGGTGACGGCGCAGCATCCACGCGGCACGCCCATCGGGAACGAGCGGCAGGTGTCGATCCTGTCGGCCGAGGAGATGGCCGAGATCGCCGCCCGCATGGGGTTGGAGGCACTTGATCCGGCGCGCTTGGGCGCGTCGATCGTGATCGAGGGGATTCCCGATCTGAGCCATCTGCCGCCTTCGTCGCGGTTGCAGGCGCCATCGGGGGCGATGCTGGTGGTGGATATGCAGAACCGCCCCTGCATTCTGCCCGCGCGCAGCATCGACACGGTGCATCCCGGCTATGGCCGCGCGTTCAAACCGGCGGCAAACGGGCGGCGCGGCGTCACGGCATGGGTGCAGCGCGAGGGGCGCATTGCGCTGGGGGATCGGCTGACGCTGCATGTGCCGGATCAGCGGGTCTGGGCGCATCTGGACGCGGCGCGGCGGGGGTAGCTGGGGGGATGAGGCCCCGGTGCGGGGCCGAAGAGCCCCCCCCCTGCGGCGGAATGCAGATCACGGGTGCGGGGCGATTGCGCAAAACACGATCTTTACGGATGTGCCCGCGGCCTATAGCCAAGGACATGTCGGCGCAGACCGACCAGAGAGGGAAGAGGGATATGACGTTCAGATCCGATATCGAGATCGCCCGCGCCGCGCGCAAACAGCCCATTCAGGAGATCGGTGCCAAGCTGGGAATTCCAGCCGCGCATCTGCTGCCTTATGGCCATGACAAGGCCAAGATCAGTCAGGATTTCATCGCCGGCGTGCAGGATCGCCCCAACGGGAAGCTGATCCTTGTCACCGCGATCAACCCCACCCCTGCGGGGGAGGGCAAGACGACAACCACCGTGGGCTTGGGCGACGGGTTGAACCGGATCGGCAAGAAGGCGGCCGTGTGTATCCGCGAGGCGTCTTTGGGGCCGAATTTCGGCATGAAGGGCGGGGCGGCCGGTGGCGGCATGGCCCAGATCGTGCCGATGGAAGAGATGAACCTGCATTTCACCGGCGATTTCCACGCGATCACAAGCGCGCATAACCTGCTGTCGGCGATGATCGACAACCATATCTATTGGGGCAACGCGCTGGATATCGACCCGCGCCGCATCACATGGCGGCGGGTCATGGACATGAACGACCGCGCGCTGCGCGATATCGTGGTCAGCCTTGGTGGTGTGTCGAACGGGTTTCCGCGCCAGACCGGGTTCGACATCACGGTGGCCTCCGAGGTGATGGCCATCCTGTGTCTGGCCAGCGATCTGGCCGATCTGGAGCGGCGTCTGGGCGATATCGTCGTGGCCTATACGCGCGCGCGCAAGCCGATCTATGCCCGCGATATCAAGGCCGATGGCGCGATGACCGTACTGCTCAAGGATGCGATGCAGCCCAATCTGGTGCAGACGCTGGAGAA
>NCJR01000183.1 GCA_002282555.1 Rhodobacterales bacterium 34-62-10 | reverse complement strand
GCAAGCTCTTCGTATGAGCAGAACTGGGGCCCCCTGACAAAGCCCTTAGCCAACATTGAAGCAGACCATGCATCAGTTTCATCTTCAGGTTCGGCAATTTTGAGTTCGCGTTCATTTTGTATTTGGTAAAGGCGCTGTTCGACCCTCAGAAAGCCCTCTTCCGCTCCATTGGGCGTTTCTGTATTGTCGACTACGCTGATGCTGTTAAGGTAAAAGCGACCCAGCCTGCTTCCATTTGACCGGCCATTTTTCTTAAAAGTCCGGTAACGGGCTTCAATGTCCCATGGCCTACTTCCGTATGCTATTTTATACGTCAAAGTAATCGACCATACAGTAGGAGAGAACCCGAAGTTCCCATCTACGGTCCTGCACAGTCCGCGATTATACTCGAGCTCTTCAAAATCATCATTCCCGAAATGAGTTAGGAACATGAGTGCAGATTCAGATGGATCTTTCGAAGAGCCACCCGTAGTTTTTAAGAAGAGATCAAACACCGACACAATACTATCGGCATTGTGGTTCCCGAAAATTGGGGCGTCACGTGCAAATATTTTTTTCATATTTCGCTCAGTCTGATTGTTGTGCGGTTTGATAGCTGCTTTTTCTGACCAACTGATGGCCTATTCTTAATGGTCTCGAAGGCTTCATCGGGCACATTTAAGTATCATTCTGGCAGAAACAACAAAACGTTTAACTTCGGTGTGGAACATTTGGGCTGGACCCGGCGCGAGTCTTCGGACCTCGCCCCCGGCATTATGTCTCAGCACACATATCCGGCCTCAAAACCTCCCTTTCACGCCCAAATATATCACATCAGACATAATCAGTTCATTTTCGTTCGCGGATCTTGCGCCAGCATCAACCGGATCTCTTCGTCTGTCGGCTCCTGCCTTGTCGGCCGCTGCAAATCATAGATCCGCTTGACCATTTTCGCATAAAGCTCGCGGGTCATGATCATATAGCCTTCTCCGCCTGGGACGGCGATGTGGTGAGTCTTGCGTATTCCGGGGCCATCCGGCCAGCGATTCCGAAAGTATCCGGCCACCCATTCCGATTTTATCCGGCCACTGATTCCGGAGTATCCGGCCACCCTGTGATGTGATGCTGCGAGGCAATCTGTAACTGGCTACCGTCTGGCTTTTTGGTCTGGAAGGAAGCCCGATGAAGAGATTGCCGATGCGGAAGATACGAGATGTTTTGCGGCTGTCTGCCGAGGGTCTTTCGACCCGTAAAATTGGGGTCAGCCTGACGATTGGGCGGACAACGGTTCAGGCCTATCTGGATCGGGCTGCCGCGGTTGATCTGAGCTGGCCGCTACCGCCAGATATGTCCGATACGGACCTTGAGCGCCTGATTTACCCCCGCACGGCGCGTGATATTGCGAACCGTGCGTCCGAGCCTGACTGGGCACATATTCACCGTGAGTTGCGCCGCAAGGGCGTGACGTTGATGCTCCTGTGGGAAGAATATCGTTCTGGCCATCCTGATGGATATGGCTATTCGCGGTTTTGCGAGCTGTACACGCGCTGGGAAGGTAAGCTGTCGCCGGTGATGCGACAGCGTCATCCTGCAGGTGAACGACTGTTCGTCGATTACGCCGGCCATACGATCGATGTGATTGCCCCCCAGACCGGGGAGGTGCGCACGGCACAGGTGTTTGTCGCCGTTCTGGGGGCATCGAACTATACATTTGTCGAGGCGACCTGGACGCAATCCCTGCCGGATTGGATCGCAAGTCATGTGCGCGCCTTTGGCTTCTTCGGGGGTGTAACGGCGCAGATCGTGTCCGACAACCTGAAGGCGGGGGTCACCAAGGCGTGCTTTTACGACCCCGCGATCAACCGGACCTACGCAGATATGGCCGCGCATTATGACACGGCCGTTGTCCCGGCCAGGCCATATAAGCCCAAAGATAAGGCGAAGGCAGAGGGTGGGGTATTGCTGGCTGAACGCTGGATACTGGCACGGCTGCGCAATCGCCAGTTCTTCAGCCTCGCAGAGGTGAATGCGGCCATCCGTCCCCTGCTTGACCGGCTCAACGACAAGATCTCGCGTCATCTCGGGGCCAGCCGTCGGCAGCTGTTTGCACAACTGGACAAGCCGGCCCTGAAGCCGCTGCCGGTAGCCCCCTACGTGTATGCAGAATGGAAGAAGTGCCGCGCCGGGCTCGATTACCACGTCGCGATCGACAAGCATTATTACTCCGTGCCTTATCAGTTGCTGAAGAAAGAGCTGTGGGCACGCATCACAGACCGCACCATCGAGGTCTTCCATGTCGGCCAGCGTGTCGCCTCTCATGTGAGGACGTCCAGCAACGGCAAGCATTCAACACTGCGCGACCACATGCCAGCGCATCACCAATTCCGCGATGACTGGACGCCAGAGCGCATCATAGCACGTGCGGCCCGCGTCGGGCCGAACGTGGCCATCTTCGCAGAGGTCGTGATGCGGGACCGCAAGCATCCTGAACAGGGCTATCGCACCTGCCTTGGGGTGATCCGGTTGGGCGACAAGTTTGGACGCGACCGACTTGATGCGGCCTGCAGCCGCGCGCTGGAGATCAATGCCAGATCCTATTCATCACTCCTGTCCATTCTCAAGAATGGGCTTGAGAGCAGGCCCCGTACGCGCGCCGCGGAGGAGCCTGCCATTACCCACCCCAACATCCGTGGCGCTGATTACTTCCATTGAAAGGAACACAATGCTTGATCACCCAACCCTTCATCACCTCAAGGCCATCAGGCTGGACGGTATGGCCGAAGCCTTTGCCGAGCTGCAGATGCAGGACGCAGCTGCCGGTCTCAGCCACGCTGAATGGCTTGGCCTGCTCGTTGACCGCGAGGTCGCAAGCCGAGAGACAAAGCGGTTTGAGACCCGCATGCGTACTGCCAGGCTACGCCATGTTGGGGCCAGCCCGGAAGATGTCGATTACCGCGCACACCGCGGCCTCGACAAGGCGCTGTTCCAGAGCCTGCTCACCGGCAGATGGATCACTGACAAGCGCAACCTGATCATCACCGGCCCCTGTGGGGTCGGCAAAACCTGGCTTGGCTGCGCCTTGGCGCAAGCGGCCTGTCGCAACGGCGTCACCGTGGTCTACAAGAGAATGCCGCGCCTCTTCGAAGAGTTGGAACTGGCCCATGGCGACGGGCGCTTCCCCCGCCTGTTCCGCAGCATCACCAAGGCGCAGCTGTTGATCCTGGATGATTGGGGACCGGACCGGCTCACCGCCACTCAGCGCCGCGACCTGATGGAAATCGTCGAAGAACGGTATGGCCGCGGCTCGTCCATGATCACAAGCCAGTTGCCCGTCAAAGCCTGGCACGACGTCATCGGCGAACCCACCTTCGCAGATGCCATCCTGGACCGCATCGTTCACAACGCCTACCGCCTCGAACTCGAGGGTCAGTCCATGCGCAAGACCATCACCAAAATGGGTGACGAAACACATCAGGACTGATAACCAAAACACGCTGCCTCACGGCAACGCGTCACAGGTGGCCGGATGCTCCGGAACAGGTGGCCGGATACTCCGGAATCAGTGGCCGGATGTCATCGGAACAGGTGGCCGGATGCTCCGGAATACGCATGCTATACCGCTCGCTGCGCATGCGGATCACCGTAGACGGCGTCACACATGATATCCGAACGCCGATGGCCTTCGTTGCAGTGCGCCCCTATCAGCTCGAAGAATATGGCCTTCCCGGCGCAGAGATCATCCGCAATGGCGAAATGGTCGTCTACCTCGCCCCCAAAGGTGGTCGACTGAACCTTCTATGGACCGCCCTGAAGGTCCTAAAGCGCAACGTGCAGGAAGACGAAGATTACACCATGCTCACCGGACGGAACATTGTGATCGAGACGTTCCGCAGCAAACGTCTGGTTGCATGGGACGGGGAGAAGAGCTGGATGAACGATCCATTTCATCTGAGAATGCTGCAAAATGATCTGACCGTGATCGTTCCCGCAAATGACACGACCAAGAACAAGACCGAGGATACAACGAAGGCATGACCCGACTTGCCCTGATCGCTGACCTTCATTTCGGACGTGAAAGAAAGGTTCTGCTTCCCCATCTGCTGACGGCGATACAAGCCGCTCGTCCGGATTATGTGGTAATCGCCGGTGACTTCGTGCAACGCGCCCGCGGCGCGCATTTCCGCCCCGCACGCGCTTTCCTGGATCAATTGCACGCCCCGTGGATCGCGGTGCCAGGCAATCATGACATCCCGCTTTACAACATTGCGTCCCGCATGCTCTGGCCTCGTGCCGCCTACAAGCGACACATTGCAACCCAGACCGAACCATTTATCCAGACCGACACTGCTACGTTGATCGGAATCGACACGACCGATCCCATGCGCGTGCAGCGGGGGCGTATCAGCGACGTCCAAATCGAACGCGTATGTGCGACCATCAAAGAGGATGATGGCCGTCTTGCAGTTATCATCGCCCATCATCCCTTCCATCAGGACCCCGAGGTGGAAAAGAAACTCTTGCGCGGTGCTGATCGCGCCCTGGAGGCATGGTCTGACTGCGGCCCACACATCATCTTGTCGGGCCATCTGCACAGCTTTCTGGTCGAACCCTTCGTGACGCGCAGAGGCGCTGGCCAGACCTTGCAGATCCACTGCGGCAGCTCTACCTCGACCCGGCATCGGGGCAACCCCAATGATTTGGCGATACTG
>NCJR01000182.1 GCA_002282555.1 Rhodobacterales bacterium 34-62-10 | reverse complement strand
GGCAAGGCGGCTTTCGACGAAGAAGAGGAACAGGGTCGAGGTCACCGCCACAGGTGCTGCGTTCAGCAGCGCGATCAGAAGCAGGCGGCGGGCCAAGGGGTCGGCAAGGGCGGGGCGGAACAGGTCCCAGGGGTGCGCCACCTGCTCGACCGCCCCGCCCGAGGCAAGGAACGCATGCGCCTTGTACAGCGAATGGGCCACGATATGCAGCAGCGCCAGCGGGAACAGCGCCAGCCCGATCTGCAACACCATGAACCCCATCTGCGCGCAGGTGGACCATGCCAGCGCGGTCTTGACCGATGGCTGCGTCAGCGCCACCGCAGCGCCGACCAGCGCGCTGAACCCGCCGATCAGCGCCAGCAGCGCCAGCACGCCGGGCACCGCGATCAGCACATCGGCAAAGCGGATCAACAGGAACCCGCCCGCATTCACCACGCCCGCATGCAGCAGGGCCGACACCGGCGTCGGCGCCTCCATCACCTCGGTCAGCCAGCCATGGGTCGGGATCAGCGCCGATTTGAACACCGCCGCCACCGCCAGCAGCAGTGCCGCCAGCCACAGCGTTCCGGGCACCTGCCCTGCCTGCACCGCCGCTGCAATCGCGCCGATATCCGCCGTGCCAAAGGCCTGGATCAGCAGCCCCGCCGCCACGATCAGCGCCGATGTGCCCGCAATCCCGCTCAGCGTCTTCTTGCGCGCCGCCCGCTGTGCGCGGGGCCGGTCAGGATAAAACAGCAGCAACCGGTGCAGCCCCACGCCGACCATGGCCCAGGCCAGCACCAGCTGCACCAGATTGCCGGCGCTTACCAGCAACAGCACCGCCGCAAGCGTGGCCGACATCACCGCCATGAACCCACCCTGACCGCGCTCCCCGTCCAGCGCGGTGCGCGCATAGCGCAGCACGATCCAGCCCACAAAGGACACGGTGCCCAGCATCGCCACCGACACGATGTCGATGCGCACCGAAAAGGCCTGCCCCGCCAGACCGGGAAGGCTCGCTGTGGATGGACCCTGTAGGCCCAGCATCACGGCAGACCCGAAGGCGGCAAGAAGGGCGGACAGCGCCGCGAATTCGGGCAGGCGCAACCGCCCGGAGGCGCGCGCCACAGGCCGCAAGGCCAGATCAAGGGCCACCAGCGCAAGGGCAAGCGGGGCCAGATAGGGAAGGAAGGTCATGTCATCTGCTCCTGAAGAAACTGCCCTCAGGTACCACCGCCTTTTACCGTTAAAAAATTCATTGTTTTTCTGCTATCGTTCTGTTTAATAAAACGATGGCTAATCTCAACTATCATCACCTGCGCTATTTCCGCGAGGTCGCGCATGAGGGGAACCTGACCCGCGCCGCCGGCCGGCTGAACCTGTCGCAATCGGCATTGTCCATCCAGATCAAACAGTTGGAGGATCGTCTGGGCCATCCGCTTTTCACCCGCACGGGGCGGCAGCTGATCCTGACGGAGGCCGGGCGCATCGCGCTGGATCACGCCGACCGCATTTTCGGCGCGGGCGAGGAGTTGATCGCCACCCTGCGGCAAACCGGCGAGGCGCGGCAAACCCTGCGGATCGGCGCGCAATCCACCCTGTCGCGCAATTTCCAGCTCGCCTTCCTGCGCCCCGTTCTGGCCACGGGCCAGACCGAGATCATCCTGCGCTCGGGCAGCAACGCCGTCCTTCTCGATGCGCTGGCCGATCTCGCCCTCGACGTGGTCCTGACGAACGAGCCGCCGCACCGCGAAGGCGGGCTTGATCTGATCACCCACCGCCTCGATGAACAGCCCATCGGTCTTTACGGCACGCCGGCGCGCATGGCCCATCCCTCACTCGCGGCGATGCTGGCGCATGAACCGGTCATCCTGCCCTCCGAAAGCACGATCCGCAGCGGTTTTGACAGCCTTGTCGCGCGGCTGGGCATCACCGCCCGCATCGTGGCCGAGGTGGATGACATGGCCATGGTCCGTCTGCTCGCCCGCGAAGACGTGGGCCTTGCCTTCGCCCCCGCCGTGGTGCTGACCGATGAAATCCGCGCCGGGCGTCTGCAAGCCGCCCCCTTCGCGCTCGACATCGTCGAGGGATTCTACGCCGTCACCGCGCGGCGCAGCTTCCCCCATCCGCTGCTCAACACCCTGCTGGACGCCTGACCCCCCCCCGGCGGCACAACGCCGCAAGCCGCGAAGATCACGGTACGTTTCTCTCAGGATTGTATGAAAATCGGTCAGGTTGAATTGCCTCGGTCAGCGCGCTCTACTATAGTCTTTCGGTCAGCGGTTCCGTCCATTTTCGGGGCCCGACCATCAAGGGAGAGACTTAACACTATGGATCGCCGTTCATTTCTGAAAACCTCGGCGCTGGGTGGCACTGCCGCCGCAGCCTCGACACTCGCCGCCCCCGCCATCGCGCAGGGCAACATCACTTGGCGCATGGTCACCACATGGCCCAAGAACTTCCCCGGTCTGGGCATCGGCGCGCAGCGTCTGGCCGACCGCATCACCGCCGCCACCGATGGCGCGCTGACCGTGCAGCTGTTCGCCGCAGGCGAGATGGTCCCTCCGCTTCAGGCCCTCGACGCCGTGATCGACCAGACCGCCGAGATGAGCCACGGCGCCGCCTATTACTGGCAGAACAAATCCGTCGCCCTGTCCTATTTCACCGGCGTTCCCTTCGGCATGACCTCGCGCGAACTGACCGCATGGGTCCGTCACATGGGCGGTCAGGAACTCTGGGACGAGATCTATGACCAGTTCGGTCTGCAGGGCTTCCTGTCCGGCGATACCGGCACGCAGGCAGGCGGCTGGTTCCGCAACGAACTGACCGGCGTCGAGGATGTGCAGGGTCTGCGCTTCCGCACCCCCGGTCTGGGCGGTCAGGTCTGGCAGAAGATCGGCGCTTCCGTCACCAACATGGCGGCAGGCGAGATTTTCGCAGCCCTGCAGTCCGGCGCGCTGGACGCTGCCGAATTCGTCGGCCCCTACAACGATCTGGCCCTCGGCTTCCATCAGGTGTGCAAGCACTACTACACCTCGTCCTTCACCGAGCCGGGCCTCGCGACCGAACTCGTCGTGGACAAGGCCAAGTTCCAGGCCCTGCCGCAGAACATCCAGGAGATCGTCCGCAGCTGCTGCGCCGCCGAATATGACAACACCGCCGCCGACTTTGCCGCAAACGACCCGCGCGCATTGCAGACGCTGGTGAACGATCACGGCGTGACGCTGCACTCGTCCTTCCCGGACAGCATTTTGGAAGGCGCCGCCAAAGCCGCAGCCGAGATCATCACTGAACTGCGCGACAACAGCGACCCGCTGGTCAAGCGCACGACGGAAAGCTTCATCGAAGCGCTGAACATCGTGCGTCAGAAAACCGAAGGCACCGACGAAGGCTTCGTCGCCGCACGCCAGAAGTATTTCAAGATCTGATCCGCCCGGATCACGCAAACAAAAAGGCCCGGAGCATCCTCCGGGCCTTTTTTTGTCGCCGCGTCCGGCCTCAGTACAGAACCGACGGCAGCCAGGTCACGATCCCCGGGAAGATGAACAGGATCGCCATCGCCACGATCTGCAACATCACGAAAGGCGCTGCCCCCTTGTAGATCTGCATCGTCGTGATGGAATTGGGTGCCACCCCGCGCAGATAGAACAGCGCAAAGCCGAAGGGGGGCGTCAGGAAGGATGTCTGCAGGTTCACCCCCACCATCACGCCCAGCCAGATCGGATCAATCCCCAACCCCAGCAGCACGGGCGCGGTGATCGGGATCACGATGAAGATGATCTCGAACGTATCCAGAATGAAGCCCAGCACGAACATGATCGCCATGACCGCGATCATCGCACCCGTCGCCCCACCGGGAAGCCGCGTCAGGAACTCCTCGACCAGATTGTCGCCGCCCATCTGCCGGAACACGATGGCAAAGATCGACGCCCCGAACAGGATGACAAAGATCATCGAGGTGATCGTCGCCGTCGCCACCGCCGTCTCGCGCAGCACCCCGAAACTCAGCCGCCAACGCAGCGCGGCCAGCAACGTGGCCCCTACCGCGCCCACGGATGCCGCCTCGGTCGGGGTGGCGATCCCGCCAATGATCGACCCCAGCACCGCAACGATCAGCGCCAGCGGCGGCACGAAAGCCGTCAGGATTTCGCGCCCCAGATCCTTGCGCTCCTCGGGCGGCACCGGCGTCGCCGGGCAGCTTGTCGGATCGGTGATGGCCTTGAACACGATGAACGCCAGATACAGCGACACCAGCAGCAGCCCCGGAAAGAACGCCCCCGCGAACAGATCGCCCACCGACACCGATGTCGGCGCGAAATTGCCCTTGGACATCTGCACCTGCGAATGGATGCCCGCGATCATGTCGCCCATGAAGATCAGCACGGTGGATGGCGGAATGATCTGCCCCAAGGTGCCGCTCGCACAGATCACGCCCGTCGCCAGCGCAGGCCGATACCCGGCCCGCAGCATCGCCGGCAGCGAGATCAGACCCATCGTCACCACGGTCGCACCGACCACACCGGTAGACGCCGCCAGCAGCGCCCCCACGATCACCACCGAAATGCCCAAACCACCGCGCAGGTTGCCAAACAGCTTGCCCATGGTCAGCAGCAATTGCTCGGCGATATTGGACCGCTCCAGCATCACACCCATGAAGATGAACAAGGGCACCGCCACCAGCACCTCATTGGTCATATACCCGATATACCGCCCC
>NCJR01000011.1 GCA_002282555.1 Rhodobacterales bacterium 34-62-10 | reverse complement strand
GGATGCCTTCGATCTCAAACCGGGTGATGCGCGCGCGCAATTCGGCGGGCAGGGTCGCTTCCGTCAAAGCCTCAGTCGCGTCAGCATCGAAACGTAGCGGTAGCGTGGCAAGGATGCGCGGTGTGCCGGAAGGGTCCAATCCATGCGCCGCGATGGACAATTCCTGCACGCCACCCGCTTCGGCACGTCGTGCTGCCAATTGCAATACACCATCCTGATAAACCGCGGGCAGCAATGCCATAGGTGTCCGGCCCGACGCAAAGACACGCACCGGACCCCGCGCTTCAAGGGCGGCCAGCAGCGTGTCGCGGCCTTCCATCATCAGACCATCCGTAAACCAAAGTGTCTCGAACCCGCCTTCAGGCAGCAATTCCAAGGCGCGTTCGATCATAGCGGCTGTCGGTGTCCAAGGCTGCGGCGCAAGGCCAGCAATCCGAGAGCGCCACAGATCGGCGGATTGAAACGCAGCTTCCTCGGGCGCGGTCAAACGCAGGATGGCGACTGTGCGCCCTTCACGCCCGGCTTCGGCGAGAAGGCGGTCGGCCAGTTCAGCGCGACTGGTCCAATCCTGCGCCCCTGGCCAGCCGCCATCCATCACGATCAGGATCGGCCCAGTGCCCGCCTGACGATCCTGCTGCGGGTTCAGAACAGGTCCGGCCAGCCCGATGATCACGGCAGCGACGGCCAACATCCGCAGGAGCAACAACCACCAAGGCGTGCGGTCGGTGACCGTGTCATCATCCTTGAGGCCCAGCAGCAGGGCGACACCGGGAAAGCGGCGGCGGATCGGCGCGGGCGGTACGGCGCGCAGAATGATCCAGAGGATCGGGAGGGCCAGAAGACCCAGGAGCAACCAAGGTGCGGCGAAACCGATGGGGCCGATCATCATACCACCGCTCCCCGCTCTAGCGCACGCCAGACCCAAAGCAGTGCGGATTGTGCCGAGGCATCGGTGTGATGGCACTGGTATTGCCAGCCCGTCGCGCCACACAGATCGGCAAGCGCCGCCTTGCGTTCTGCCAGACGTTCCAGATAGCGCCCGCGCAGATCGCCTGCCTTCAGGGTTTCATGGGCAATGGTGCCGCCCATGCTTTGGAAAATCGTGCGGCCTTGAAAGGGAAACGCTTCTTCGGTGGGGTCCAGCACCTGCAGCAGGATACCACGCACACCGCGATCAGCGGCTTTGGTTAAAGCGGCCTGCACGGGGGCAATGTCCGAGAGGAAATCAGAGACAAACATCGCGCGCGCCTGCGGGATCATGGCCCGTGCCTCGGGGATACCGTAATCGGACGCCTCATCCAGCGAGAACATCTCGGCCAGTCGCAAAAGCTGCGCATTGCCGCGGCGTGGTGGCAGGGTCGTTCCCGTCAGACCCACGCGTTCGCCACCACGCACCAGCAAAACCGCGACCGACAGCGCCAGCAAGCGCGCGCGATCAGCCTTTTCGGGCAGATTAGGCTCTGATGTGAAACGCATGGAGGCGGCCTGATCAACCCAAAGCATCACGCTTTGCGCGATTTGCCATTCCCGTTCGCGCACGAACTGGGTGTCACCACGCGCCGAGCGGCGCCAGTCGATCATGCGGGCCGGATCACCCTGCTGCACCGGGCGGTATTGCCAGAAATCATCCCCTTGCCCAGCGCGGCGGCGGCCATGTTCGCCCAGAAGGACGGTGCCCGCCAAATGTTCCGCCCGCGCCAGAAGCGGGGGAAAACGGGCGGCCTCGGCCTCGGCTCTTGCGCGCAGGGTCAGGGGTTGGGTTTGTGTCACGCCGCCGCCTCGATCCGCGTGATGCGGGCGGCAGTGTCAGTGATGAGGCCCGTCAGTGTCTCGCCTCGCGCACGGGCGGCGAAGTTCAGCGCCATCCTATGTGTCAACACGGGCCGCGCCATCGCCACTACATCCTCGACCGAGGGGGCAAGCCGCCCTTGCAGCAAAGCGCGCGCGCGCACGGTCAGCATCATGGCTTGGGCGGCACGGGGTCCGGGGCCCCACGCCACGGTCTGGCGGACCCGGTCATCCGCAGTGGGATCATCGGGCCGGAAAGCGCGGACCAGATCAAGGATCGCCTCGACCACGGCATCGCCCACCGGCATCCGCCGGAGCAGTGTCTGCGCCGCCAAAAGCTCGCCGTCTGAAAAGACCTGATGCGCCTCCTCCTCAGCAACGCCTGTGGTGGCAATCAGGATGTCCCGTTCCGTCGCGCGGTCGGGATATTGTACGTCGATCTGGACCAGAAAACGATCCAGCTGCGCCTCGGGAAGTGGATAGGTGCCTTCCTGCTCGATCGGGTTCTGGGTCGCCAGAACATGGAACGGCTTGCCCAGTGGACGATCCTGCCCCGCTACTGTGACGCGGCGTTCCTGCATCGCCTGCAACAGCGCGGATTGCGTCCGGGGACTGGCGCGGTTGATCTCGTCCGCCATCAGAAGCTGGCAGAAGATCGGACCTTCGACGAACCGAAAGGCACGGCGGCCATCCGCGTCGGTTTCCAGAACTTCGGAACCAAGGATGTCGGCGGGCATCAGGTCAGGTGTGAACTGCACACGGTTACCATGCAGGCCCATCACGGTCGACAGGGTTTCCACCAGACGGGTTTTGCCCAGCCCGGGCAGACCGATCAGCAGACCATGACCGCCGCACAGAAGAGCCGACAAGGTCAGGTCCACGACCTTCTCCTGTCCGATGAAACGGCGCGTGATCGACGAACGGGCTTGCGCCAACTTGTCCTCCAGCGCCTCGATACCGGCAACCAGATCGGCGTGATCGGACATGGCAATCCCTCCTTTGAACCCTAGGTCGATGTGATGATAGTATCGCGCGAAAGGGAAATGGCAAAAGCAATGAGCGGACAAATGATCGTGACCCCGTCAGCAGAGGGCATCGCTGCCTCGATAAAAGCAGCAAAGGGACGGGGACTGCCACCGGTGCATCTTTGGAATCCGCCCTTTTGCGGTGATCTGGACATGCGGATCGCGCGGGACGGGACCTGGTTCTATGAAGGCACACCCATCGGGCGGCCGGGACTGGTGCGGCTGTTCTCGACGATTCTGCGCAAGGACGGCGACAATTATTTTTTGGTAACGCCGGTTGAAAAGGTCGGAATCACCGTCGATGACGCGCCTTTCGTGGCTGTGGATTTCGAGGTGAGCGGCGAAGGGCCGGATCAGCGCCTGACCTTTCACACGAATGTCGGCGACAGTGTGACGGCAGGGTCAGAAACGCCGCTGCGCTTTGTCCGTGACCCCGAGACGGGTGAGCCATCCCCCTATGTGATGGTGCGCGCGGGTCTGGAAGCACTGATTGACCGCAAAAGCTTCTATCGGCTGGTCGAGCTTGGGACCGAACATGCGGTTGATGGGGTAACGTGGTTCGGCGTCTGGTCGGACGCCACCTTCTTTGCGATCATTCCGGCGGCCGAATTACCCTGAGATAGAGCCTGTTTCGACAGGAACGGGTTTGGGGCTGATCAGAAGGACCACGACACCCGGCATGGTGCTGAGCAAAAACATCAGCCCGAAGGCAAGGCTCGCGGCAAATCCTTCGGTTGCTGTTGCGCCGAAGACCGGAAAGAGGGCGGCGGCAGCACCTTCGCGCAGCCCCCAACCGCTGACCGAGATCGGGATCAGCATCGTGAACAGGATCAGCGGCACCACGATCATCACGGCGGTCAGTGGCATCGTCGTGCCAGTGGCGCGGGCACAGAGTGCAAAGGCCAGCAGGTTGAGCGCCGTTGTGCCAAGGCTCAGCAGGATCTGACGCGGCACCACGGCAGGGGCGAAGACAGATAAAGAGAAAGCATTTATCCAGTCTCTAACATGGCGGCTGGCAATGCCCGCACCGTGACTGAAGCCCCAGATCAACCCCGCAATCACCGCTATGGTCAGACCAGAAAATGCCACCAGCCTGAGCACCCATTCCGGTAATACCATGCCACCCGGCGTAGCCCAGACCATCAACACGGCAATCGCTGTCACCGCAAACAGCACCAATTGACCCGCCAACCTCTCGAACACAACGGCTTGTCCTGCGCGCTTCAACCCGGCTTCGTGTCGGGCGCGGACTGCGCGGCTGGCATCACCCAGAACGCCGCCCGGCAGCGACTGGTTCACGATCTGCGACAGGTAGTATTCACGCAGAGCCCGTCCGACCGGAATCGCATGCCCCAAGGCCCCAGCCGTCAACCGCCAGCGCAAGGCCGATAGCAGCGTTTGTCCTGTAAGCACGACAACAGCAGCCACAAGCCAGCGGGCGTCTGATGCGAGCAGTAGATCAAGTGCGGCCGGCCCATCAACCGCCTGCCAAAGCAGCGCAAGCAGGGCCAGAGTCACGGCGAACCTGATCATTTTGATTATTGCGGTGCGAGATGGCATTGTTCTAGCCACCATTCAGACTGAGAGGAGAGATGAAAGCACCTTGGGGTGGAGCCGAACTGTACGCGCGCAGCAGAAGATCGCGCATAGCCTCCATCGGCAGGATCGGAGCATCTTCAGCAGGGATCATGCCACGCGTCCATCCCCAATCCGCAACATGCTCCAAAAGCGCAGGCGGTCCGATCAGATGAACAGGCACATCACTGCGTTCATCCAGCGCGATGAACCCTGCGGCCTGATGATCGCCCAGCACGATCAGCAATGGCGGATCTTCAGCATGGCGGAGTGCGTACTCCACCACCGTGTCCAACGCGTAGGTGATCGACATGCGGTATTGATCGCGGACACGGTCATGATCTCGCCATACATCTTCCGGGCGGTCGCCGGAGGTGGCCATCTCGTTGAAGATGGTCCCGTCGCCCAAATCTTCCCACGGGACAAGGCGGGGGACCGGCACCCATGGCGCATGCGAGGAAATCAGTGCCACTTGCGCGAATAGCGGTGGATCAGAGACTGATTGCCGCAGTTCACGGTCCAGTGCCGCCAGCGTGAATTGATCCGGCATCGTGACCCAGTTGAAGGGCAAGCCCCGGTAACCAAGGTCGGCCGCGGGCAACACAGTATCGAATCCCATCAACGCGGCTTCGGGCCAGTCCAATGTGATGGCAGGCATTACGGCGGCAGTTCTGAAGCCGGAACGGGCGGCGATATGAAACAATGTCTCGCGTCCACTGGCTAATGCAGCCTGATAGCGAGCCTGTCCGTCGACGCGCATGCCATTGGCGAAGGTGGCGTGCGCCAGCCAGCTTTGGCCACCGCGCGTCGGAGAGTCCAGGTAGGCTGACCGCATGGCCAACCCCTCCTGCTCAAGCTGACGGGTCGCCGCATCAAGCAAAGGGCGATGATGTTCAGCATAGAAAGGTGTATCAATACTTGTGCGCCCGTAGCTTTCGACGAATATCACCAACACATCGCGATCAATACGATCCAACAGGTCCGCACGATCAGCAAAGGGATCAGCACGGGCCAATGCGTTGAATGCCTGCAAATCGGCCAAGGTCTTGCGGATCAGCACCACCCGCTCTGCGCCCAATCGCGCTGTAAAGGCCGTGCCGGGAGGATTGATGGGAAGATGCCAACGGGCCATAACAGAGCCTATATCGGCTATGGCAAACCCAAGAACCACTGCCGCGCCCGCTCCGGCCAAAGGGCGTGCGGAACGTGGCAGTGAAAGCTTTGCCCAAACACCCATCGCCCACCAAAGACCCGCAGCCAGCGCGAAAACAAGGAGGCACCCGCCGATCACGACCGCAATCACCGGCAGCAAGCCAATAGTGCCCCACCCCAGCCGGAAAGCAGCAGCCATGAGCGGCATGTCCCCGACCGGATTGAAGCCCCGCGCAAACGAGGTAAACATCGCATAGTCTGCGGTCTTGAGCACGGCAATGAATGTCAGGGCAAGGACAAGAGCGCCACGGAATGCGCGACCGATGCGCCCGTCGCCGATCACCGGCAGAGCCAACAGCAATATGATCCACTCCAGAGACAGCACCGACAGGGCTGCCCATGTCATCGCTGCGGGGTGATTGGGCTGGATCAGAACCACATGCAAAAGCAAAGCGGCCAGACCCAACTCTGCCGCACGCAAGGCAGTGCGGTTCACGGCCGATGTCTCCATAGCCAGAGGATATCGCGCCCGAATGACCATATCAGGGCAGCCGCAGCGCTTGCTCCAATCGCCAAGGCCATTGACCCTGTGATGATCGGTGCTTGCAACACGATCAGCGCGGCGATCTGGACAACGCAGACAACCTTGCGCCCGGATTTGTCTGGCAGAGGTGCTGCGAGCCATGGCAAACCCCATGACGCTGCGACAAAGGCATAGCGCATCAGGCCCAAAACCAAAACGACGGGACCCACTGTACCAGCATCCAGAACAAGAAGTGACAGGATAAGGGCAAGGGCCGCGTCAACCTCCAGATCAAAGCGGGCGCCAAAGCTTGACGTCAGCCTGTCACGCCGCGCCAGCCAACCGTCCAACCCGTCCATTGACAAGGCAAGTGATGCAACCAGAACGATCGCCCAGCCCTGCGCATCAGTGGTATCGCTGTCCTGTAGCAGCAACGGTGTCAGCAGCGTCGCCCCTAGTCCCGCACGCAGTAGCGTAACGGTGTTGCAAGCACCAAAGCGGTGGTGCGGATAATGGCGTGGAAGTCGCTCCCACAATAGCGTCACACCCAGTAGGAGAAGCCCGATTGACGCCAGTGCCGCCTTGCTAGCTGTAAACGCGGTCACATGCACCAGTGCCATGGCAAGCAGTGTTGCCGCAGTCGCAACCACAAGCCCTGTACGCGCGGCACTGGCACGCGAGGGCAACTGTACGGAAGGAAAGGTGTCTGGTGGCAATTGGGTCATCCGGCATAGATAGTCTGACGCTTGTTCCGTCAAGCGATGTGGCAGCGACATACCCATCAATGCCTGCAATAAGGCGGTTTTCAGCTTCTCGCCAGAGAGGGGCACGAAGCTGTGAACCGATCTGTCGTGATGAGCTTGACCACGGCCACCATGCGGCTAGCTATTTTGACGGGAGGAGTGCGACATCATGCAAGCGAAACAGGACCGTTACAAAACGCCGGCACGCTGGTTGCACTGGTCGGTGGCCTTGCTTGTCTTGGCGATGCTGCCAGTAGGGTTCCTGATGGTTCAGCAGGGTCTTTCACGACCTTTTCAGAACGCTTTATTCCTGTTTCACAAAAATACCGGCGTGATCGTGGCCTTGCTGGTTTTCACGCGACTTCTTTACCGCTGGCGCAACCCTCCCCCGGCGCTGCCACTCAGCCTACCTCAGTGGCAAAGGCGCGTGTCAAACTGGACACATGGCCTCTTGTACGGGTTGATCGTTCTCATGCCCGTTTCAGGCTATGTCCGCGTAAGAGCAGGTGGTTTTCCGATCGAGATGCTTGACGCTATGGGGATCGGCACCTTGTTGCCAAAATCAGAAGCTTTGGCGAATGCTGCAAAATCGCTGCATTATGCTGGGGCATGGGCCTTGGCTGTTCTTGTCGCCCTGCACGTGGGTGCTGCGTTGCAACACGCGCTGATCAAACGGGACGGCATCTTTCAGCGGATGTGGCCTGCGCGCGATTGACCTTGCTGAATTCAATGTGAGGCCAAAGACATGCATTGTGTTTGTGACACTGTTGCAGCCTAAATGCCGGTTCAGAAGAACATCCTGCTCTTGTGCCAATCATCGTAATGCCAAGCTTGCTCTGGGTAGTCTGAGATGCCGCAACATCCGTGACTGGGCTGCTTTTCCCTGCTTTCGACGCAACTGCCCCACGACATTGCATCTCATCATCTGCCCCTCACCCTCACAAAACTACCTCTGACTCAGTTGCCGGCAGATAAGGTGAGTGATCTGGCACCACGTGCGGTTGCAGGGAATTCAACGTTCGCAGGGTGGAGGATCGTCGTTCGGCCTATGGTCGGATGGATGGACGGGCTGCGCGCTGCATTGCGTCAGAATCGTCACACAGGCTGACCTGTGCCGCAACAGGACGGTGGTCCGACGCGATACGGATTCCGGGTCCATCAAGTGCACGCATTGCATCAACACGTCCTGGTAAGGTCGTCAGAATGCGATCCAGCGGGAGAAAAGGTCGTTTGACTGGAAAGCTGGCAAGCGCCGGACCCTTGAGGGTCTGCCCCAAAAGCCGCGGCGACAGCGCCAGTCCACCCCAAGGCCGCCATTCGTTCAGATCGCCGACCAAGAGGGTCTGGCGCGCTGAACGGCGGCGCAGATGCTGCCCGATGACCCGCATCTGGGCGATCCGCGCGATCTGCCCCAGTGACAAATGCGTGCCGATTACCCGAAAAGGCCGCCCATGACGCGAGGCGTCAATGACCACGGCCCCACGATGACAATGGCCAGGAAGATCCAGCAGGACCACATCTTCGACCTCGATATCGATAGCCATGAACAGGATAACGCCCAGAAAACCGTGGCTTTCCGCGCCCCACCGCAAATGCTGATCGGCATGGGCATGGCGCAGCCCTGTCCCGGCCTCGATCCTTTGGATATCGAGAATACCACGGTGCGGACGGCATTCCTCATCCGCTTCTTGCAGCACCAGTATATCGGTCCTTGGCTGGGCCACTTCGCTCAGCAGAACATCGGCAGTGCGGACAGGGTCCACACGGCCATCATTGCCCTTGCCGCGATGGATATTCCAACTGACGCAGGTCAGCGCGGATTGTGATTGAGGGGTCATCCGACCCTCAGGACAGGAACGACGCCGCACGGCGTGCGCCCCCGGTCTTTGCCGTATCATGCAGTGGCAGCAATGCTGCATTGGCCTGAGGTGTCAGACCGCAATCGAACAGAATATCGGAACCCAGCGCGAAAACCCGCATGTCGGGACGAATGCAATCGGCCAATTTCATGCGCGGCACGGCTGTGGTCAATGCAGCAGGACCCGCGCCGATCAACAAGGGGGCTACGGCAATCTGCATGCGTGTCAACAACCCGGACTCAAGAAAACCAGCGATCGTGATGCCGCCACCCTCGATGAGAATTGTGGAAAGACCTGCATCATGCAGGGCATTCAGGATTGCACGGGGGCGGAAAGTGCCATCGATCAGCGGCAAACGGATCACCTCGACCCCGTCCGGACGGGGGCGATCCACCGCCTGAATGACAAAGCGGCGTGTCCCGTCCGCGCGCAGCACGGGTGCATCGTCGGGAAGCCGTCCGTTAGGGTCAATCACGATTCGTGCCGGATTAGAGCCGCTGCACAGGCGTACGGTCAGACGTGGATCGTCGTGCAGGGCCGTGCCCACACCGATCACCACGCCATCCACAAGCGCGCGCATGCGGTGCAGGTGCGCCAGACCATCAGGGCCGGATACATCACGCGCATCGCCCGAGACCGTAGCGACACGCCCGTCCAGGGACTGGCCAATCTGGGCCACGGTCACAGGTCCAAGATCGCGCCGGGCCAAAGGCGCATAAAGGTCGAGTGCCGCCCGTTCGCCCTCGGACCAGTCGCCACAACAAGGGCACGCCCGTCCGGAGCGAACTGCCAGAATGCGCTCCCAGACATCGGGGGTCACGGTCACATTGTGCATCGCTGGCCTCCTTGATTCCCTGTCATATTGCGCCCGCTGGCAGCGCAAGAATATCGCGATGGCCGATGTGACAGACCGTCGTGCCGGCGCCATCCCTGCGGCAAGCACCCCATGATGCGGCATCGCTGGCTCCTGCCTCGGACGCAGCCTGTGCAATGCCTTGCACAAGTTCGCCTTGCAGGGCGGCATGTTCACCCGTCAAATGCCACGGGCTGTCTGCCTGCAGGATACGGTATCCGACGGCGGCAAACACATCCGCGATGACCTTGGCTGCATCAGGACCGAGAGCCGGGCCAAAGCCCTTGTCCTGACGTTGATGCCGATTGAACGCCTGTGTGATCACCGCGTCGTTTGGATCTGCAGGCGTCCATTGCATAACGCCATCATAATTCAGCGCCGCATAGAATGGCAGCCTTTGACGTGCCAGCCTTTCGGCCAAACTCTCGACCCACGATTGCGAGCACAGGTCCAGCAGCGCGGACGCGGTCACAAGAGTTGCGCCATCCAGCGGAAGTGCATCAAGATCGCGCAAGTCGATCCGGTGTGTCGTTACTTCTCCGGCAACAGCACGCGCCGCGTGAGCCAAGAGTAAAGGATCATTGTCCACCAACCGCCAGCGTGCAGGCCCCGCCAAATGACCGTCAAAGGCCCGGATCGTAGACCCGGTGCCGCAGCCCAGATCAACCATCACTGGATGCGGGCCAGCGGCATGCGCCGCCGCCACGACCAAGGCGCGATCCCGTGCCGCGTGGTCAGCGGGTTCACGCAGGGCCAGCCAATCGGCGGAGAAACCCATGCCTCAGATCTCCGCCTCGAACCAGCCGCGGGCCATGTGGCTTTCGTGCAGGGTGATGCGCAGTTTCTTGACCCGGCCGCCATCGTTCAGAGCACCGGCACGGACCTTTGCAGCCATCTCGCGGAAGATGTGTCCCGACAGGAATTCTGTCGTTGTGAAGATGCCTTTGAACTGCGCGACCTCATCAAGGTTCTTGTATCGCAGCGGCTCCAGCACGGCGGCCAAAGCTTCGATCGCCAGGCCAATATCGACCACCAACCCATGCGCGTCGATGTCATCTGCGAAAAAGGCCGCGTCGACAGTGAAGGTCGCGCCATGCATCCCCTGCGCAGGTCCGAACAGGGGAGAAGGAAAGGAATGGGCGATCATGATATGGTCACGGACTTCTACGGCGTACATTGAGACTCCTTTGGCGGTAGGTGGACTGGTTTCAATAACGGATGCGGTGGCAAAGGGTTCCGGGTGCGGCAAGGATGCCCGGATAGGCAGAAGGCATTTCTGCAAAGTCGGTTTCGCCCGAGATCAACACGTCAAGGCGGGGATCGCAGAGCAGATCAAGCGCCTTGGCCAAGCGGCGGCTATAGGTCCAGCGTGGCAGGCGTGCCGCAGGAATATTCCCAACCTGTGAACTGACCAGACGCAGTCGGCGACTATGGAAAGGCCCGCCAAGTGGCACTGATACGGCGGAGTCACCGTGCCAACTGGCCTCGACCACTGTTGCTTCCTGTCCTGCCAATAACAGGGACAAGGTCAAACCGGCCTCGGACGCGCTGGTGTGGATAACGACGTCGCAATCCTTGGGTGCAGACTCGGGGTGGGTGAAATCAACGCCCAGCGCATCGGCCAAGTCAGCGCGATCAGGGTTGATGTCGACCAGTGTCACATCAGCACCGGGCAAGCGGGCAGCAAGACTTGCAACCAACGCTCCCACGACACCAGCGCCAATCACGGCGATCCTGTCACCCGTCCCTGCACCACTATCCCACAGGATGGTGAGCGCAGTTTCCATGTTCGCGGCCAGCACCGCGCGTTCGGGTGGAAGGGTATCGGGCAACGGTGTCAGCGCGCTTTCCGGCAGGCGATACTGCGATTGATGCGGGAAAAGTGCAAACACCGCCCGACCCTGCAATTCCCCTTCGGTCACGCGCCCCACGCTGCAATAGCCATATTTGACCGGAAAAGGAAATTCGCCCTCCATACCAGGTCCGCGCATCCGCGCGTATTCCGACGACGGCACACGGCCTGCGGCGACAAGACGTTCGGTACCACGACTGATGCCCGAGAAAAGCGCCTCGACCAGGATACCTTCGCCAATTGCGCCGGGTCTGATCTCGGCTCTGTCCGGAGCAATGCACCAAAGCGCTGAGGCGGTCATTTCAGCAGATGTCCCGATTTGGCAGCCTTTGTTGACAGATAGTGCGCGTTTTGGGCGGTCTGTCCCACTCGTAGCGGAACCCGTTCCGAGACAGTGATACCCTGTGCCTGCAACATCGCGACCTTGGCAGGGTTGTTCGTCAGCAACCGAACCGAAGCGATGCCAAGGCGCGCCAACAAAGCAGATCCGATGCGGAAATCACGCTCATCATCATCAAAACCAAGGTGGTGATTGGCCTCGACGGTATCCAGCCCTTGATCCTGAAGCGCGTAGGCGCGCATCTTGTTCGCCAAGCCGATCCCTCGCCCCTCTTGGTTGAGGTAGAGAAGAATACCGCCCTCCGCTGCGGCCATGGCCGCCGTTGCCGCGTTAAGCTGGGGTCCGCAATCACATTTCAGACTGCCAAGCACATCACCCGTGAAACAGGCAGAATGGAGACGGACCAGAACCGGACGGGATCTGTCGGGGCTACCGATCTCGATTGCGTAATGCTCGATTCCACCATCATCCGGGCGATAGACATGCACCTGCCCCGCCTCGTGTACTGTCATTGGCAGACGGGCAGAGGCTACGGGATATTGCACACGGGCACGGGTCAATTCCGACAGTATCAAATTCGCGTCCATGATCGAAAGGCCATGACGCATGGCGGCATTCACAGCGTCTTCCACCGGCACCACAAGCGTTGCGGGAAGAAGCTGCGCGGATTTCGCAAGAGCGATCGCTGCGCGGTGGATCGTCTTGCCGGCACTGATACGCAGTTGCGGCATTGCTGCAGCTTGCACTCCACTCAATGCGGGATCGGCCAGACGCAGTAACCAGTCAATTCCCGCCTGAGCCGGCAATGCAATGGACAGGACTTCCGCATCCGGCAGACCATGCAGGCCAAGCATCGCCGCGCGATGGCGGGTCAGCACGACTTCGCCGATTGCTCCCTCAGAGAGCAAAGCGGTGTGACGCTCTGAGCTCAACGTTTCGACGGGCACTACAAAACAGGCCGCACCGTCACCGGTCAGGATGACAGGCAAACCAAGCCTGAGATCTCCTCTCAGGCGCGTGAGACATTCGAGTGCATTCGGTGCCAATATTGACAAGACCGGATCGTCTGTCACGCGCGCAGGGCGTAGAGCATTCATGTGATGACCAGCTTTTTAAACATCGCCTTCAAACTAGTGTTACAAAACACCAGACAAGCCCAATGGTTTCATTTTGGCTGCAGAATTCGCAGCTTGAGCGGTCTTGTGCTTACACGGGCTGGACCTTGGCTAAGTTGCACTATCTGAAAGAAACTTCGGTTTCTTTGGCATCACGAGAGGAGATGAGCCTTGGCCCTGACGACTTGGCTTGGTTTGTTGCGATCGCTTGTGATCTATCACAATCCGGTGAGGACTGTCCCATTACGACGGTTCTACCGCGAATTGCTTCGCCCTGGTGACCTCGTCTTCGATGTTGGCGCCCATGTGGGCACACGTGCGCGGGCAATGCGCGCAGCAGGGGCAAGGGTTGTGGCACTTGAACCGCAGGTGCCGTTTTCCACCTTTCTGCGCCTGACGCTGCCGCGCGACATTCGCCTGCTCGAGGCGGCTGCTGGTAGCGCAGACACAGTGGCCGAAATGGCGGTGTCTTCCCTGCATCCCACTGTGTCATCCCTGAAAACCGGATTCGCCGAAACAGCAGGAGCGGCACCTGGGTTCGGCCATGTCCGTTGGGATCGAGTTCAGAAGGTGCAGGTCACCACTCTGGACCGTCTGATCCGCGACGAAGGCATACCCCGCTATGTCAAAATCGACGTGGAAGGGTTCGAGCTTGAGGTGCTTTCAGGGTTAAGCCAGCCTGTCGAGTTGGTCTCGGTCGAGTATTTGCCCGGGTTGCCCGATCTGACACTTTCGGTGATTGCGCGCCTGGGGGAATTGGGGGACTACCGCTTCAATCCTGTAACCGGAGAGTCGGGTCGTTTTCTCTGGAACGATTGGCGCGATGCTTCCGCAACGCGGTCATGGTTGACCAGTCTGCCTGCTGATGGCCCTTCGGGTGATCTTTACGCGCGTCTGAGTGTTTGATCGCGCAACAATTTGGCAAAGGCGTCAAACAGCATTGGCGTGGCAGTCATCACAGTTCCCGTCGCTTCGGGCCGCTCTGCCGGATCAAGGGCTGCGGTACGCGCGCCGGATTCGTGCAGGATGACCAGACCTGCGGCAATGTCCCATTGCTGCAAACGGCGCTCCCAAAACCCATCCAAACGACCCGCTGCGACATAGGCCAGATCCAGCGCCGCCGCGCCCATACGACGCACACCTGCGCAATGGGGCATCAACGCGGCGATATCGGCGGCGTGATCGTCGATATGGGCCATGCCGCCAAAGGGTATTCCCGTTCCAAAGAGCGCCGCTGAAAGGTCGTCGGTGCCTGAGACGTGGATGGGTGCCCCGTTCTGATGTGCCCCGTGACCTAGATGGGCCGAGAACGTCTCAGCCTTAACCGGATCATGCACCACACCGAGGCGACGCTGCCCGTCCACTTCAAGCGCGATGGACACGGCCCAATGGGGAATACCGCGCAGGAAATTAGTGGTTCCGTCCAGCGGATCGACGATCCAGCGGCGGCGGGCGGAGTGTGATGCGCCGGTTTCCTCGCCCAGCCATCCATCGTCGGGACGGGCACCCAATAATATCGTTTTGAGACATGCTTCGGCCTCAAGATCAGCCTGCGAGAGGAAATCCCCTGCCCGCTTGGTGTGGATGGACAGGTTCTGACGGTCCAGCCAGTAGTGCATGAGGATCTGACCTGCCGCATCTGCCGCTTGTAATGCCAGTTCCAGATCGTCAGCGTCTTGTGCTTCGGGGGTCACGCGGCACCGCCAACTGCGGCGTCCAACGCCACACCTGCGATTCGCGCGGTGTCTGCCCATGTAGCAAGCGCGCAGCCCTTTTCTTTCGCGGCGACGGCCATCGCCGACCGCCGTTCATGATCTGTCAGCAGGGCGCGCAACGCGTCGGCAAAGGCCGAGGGATCATCTCGTTCTACCAAAAGACCCGCAACTGCAGGTACAGTGTCGGGCACAGCCCCGGTGCGGCAGGACACGATCGGCAGGCCATGGACCAAAGCTTCGTTGAACACGATGCCATATCCCTCGTATCGGGTCGCCAGCGCAAAGATCGTGGCCCTACGGTAGAGGCTATCCAATTCTTCGGACGTGACGCGCCCGGCAAGGCGCACACGTCGCGATAGGTTGTGGGACCCTATCCTGTTTTGCAGCGCCGCGGAGTGACCCTTTTCCCACGGATTACCCACGATTTCGGCCCGCCAGTCCAGATCGGCGATTCGTGCCAGCGCATCGATCAGCACATCGTGACCTTTGCGCGGATGCAGAATACCGACCGAGAGAATCAAGGCTGGCGCATCTTTGGCCGAGGATTCGTCCTTGGGTCGCTGTTTAATTCCGGGCAACGCCACGTGGATGCGATCGGCGGGGACATCATACTTGTCGATCAGGATGGCACGGGTGTGCGGGCTTGGTACGAGTATCTGCCTGGCATGGCGAAGATTGTCCCGCTCGGTCTGCCAAAGGTGCTGTTGCTGATCTGTCGGCAAGCCGCTTTCCAAGGCGAGCGGATGATGAACCAGCGCCACGATGGGGGCTGCGATTCGTGCAACACCTGCTGTGGTCAAAGCACCAAATGCCAGTCCATCAATGATCACTGGGGTGTCATGGTTCAGCGCCTGAAGCTGCGCCAGCGCCTGATCCATCGCCTGCGGCGTTGGAAATGGAAAACCCTCAGGCAATTGGATCAATGACATTTCGCGACCAGCTACACGCAATTCCTCCAACAAAAGCCGGTCGTAGATATACCCTCCGGTCAACGTGGTGATGTCGCCGGGGACAGCAAGCATGGCTGTTTTTGTAGAAAAAGTCATGAAACGGCATGCCGATCTTCGGTTGCTTCAGGTGTGATCAGCGTAGGGCCTGAGTTGGCGCAGACAAGCCCGATCCGGACCACAGAGAGAATTTGCACAGCAGACAGTTTGTCATAAAAGGTTTACAAAAGGTTCATAGAAGCGTTGTGCCCGATCACTAGGCACTGGTCCGAGATCGCCGCTCGGGTGATCGAAACCCAAGGTATCAGGAGCTTTCCATGTCCGTCAAACTGTCCGCCTCCGTGCTGGCCATCGCTGCCGTTTCGGCAACCACCGCCATGGCACGCGATAACGTGCAAGTCACCGGTTCATCCACCGTTCTGCCCTACTCGACGATTGTCGCCGAAGCGTTCGGTGAGAATTTCGACTTCCCGACCCC
>NCJR01000181.1 GCA_002282555.1 Rhodobacterales bacterium 34-62-10 | reverse complement strand
CTGCCCTGTCTGGACAGTGTGAAGGTGCTGGCCTCGATCACGGACGAGCGGATCGCGTTGGTGCCGGATGCGCCGACGGTGGGCGAGATCGAGCCGTCGCTGGACATCGCGCTGTGGAACGGGCTGTTCGTGCACAAGGACACGCCGCAGGATGTGCGCGACAAGATCATCGCCGTGGCCGAAAAGACCGTGATGAGCGAGCGTGCGCAGCAGGTGGCCAAGGATACCGGCGGGCTGGTCTATTGGCAGAATGCCGAGGAAAGTGCCGCGCGGATCAAGGCCGATATCGGCAAGGTCGCGGCCATCGAGGCCATGCTGGAGTGATCGCTGACGGGTGGGGCGACAGGTGCGCCCTGCCCGTTTCTGCGCTGTCCTGTGTGACAGCCTTCCTTGAGCGACAAGGTGCGTGATGTCTGACGATCCCTTTCTTGCCGGCAAGGGGCCACAGCGGGGGCAGATCCTGTTCGCGCTGGCCTTTGCGGGTTTCGCGATTTTCATCCTGTCCAATCTGGGCAACCAGACGGAATGGGTGGAGCGGAGCACGCTGTTCGCGCAGCCCGGTTTCTGGCCGGGGGCGGCGGGTGCGGGCATGGTGCTGTTCGGGTTGCTGCATCTGCGCGGTTTGCGGCGGGGCAAGGGGATGCGCCGCCCCTGGATCAGCCGCGCCGACCGGGCCGAGGCGCGCATCTGGCTGCGGCCGCTGGAATATACCGCGTGGTTCATGGTCTATGTTCTGGCCGTGCCGCGGATCGGGCATCTGCCGGCGACGATGATCTTTGCCCCCGCGCTGACATGGCGGCTGGGCTATCGCAATCCGCGGCTGCTTTGGGCGGCGGTGGTGTTCGGTGCGTCCTATCTGCTGGCGAAGCTTCTGACGGATGAGACGAATGCCGCCATTGTCGTGGGGATGTTGTCGATCTGGGTGACCGTGGGCTTGGCGCCCATGGCGATTGCGGTCTGGGTGCCGCCCGAGCCGCATGCGCTTGTCGTGCTGACCATGGTGGCGCTGCTGGCCACGGCGGGGCATTACACGATGACACTGGCCTTTGCCGCTGCCCCGGTGACCGTCACGCAGCCGGTGACCTTTTTGCAATTGGTCTGGGCTGTGGCGCTGGGTGCGCTTTTTTTCGACGAGGGTGTGGATATCTGGGTGGTCGCGGGGGGATTGGTGATCCTTGGCTCTGTCACCTTCATCACATGGCGTGAGGCGATGTTGAAACGCCGCACCGTCACCCCGCCCGCGCCTGCGACCAAGGTGTAAGGGGGCTGTTCCCCTTCATCGTTCTCCAAATACTCAAAAGCGACCGATTCGGATCAGCCAGCGGGTGCGCCTTTGCCGCGCGGGTCGAGCAGGCTGTCCAGCACGGCGGCGCTGGAGATGCGACCGAGAGGGCGGCCTTGGGCGTCCCGCACGATCAGGGGGGCGTCGCCCCCGGCTTGCAGGGCCAGCATCACAGCGCGCAGCGGCGTTTTGGGGTCGATGGTCGGACCGGTGTCGGACCCGTGCAGCGGCTGCATCACGTCTTCGGCGGTCAGCACGCCCAGCGGGTTCATATGGGCCACGAATTCGGCAACATAATCGGTGGCTGGGCTGGTGAAGATCTGTTGCGGCGTGCCGCATTGCACGATGCGCCCGCCTTCCATGATGGCGATGCGGTTGCCGATCTTGAACGCCTCATCGAGATCATGGCTGACGAAGATGATGGTGCGTTTCAGCGTGGATTGCAGGTCGAGCAATTCGTCCTGCAACTTGGCGCGGATCAGCGGGTCAAGGGCCGAGAAGGGCTCGTCCATCAGCAGGATCGGGGCTTCGGTCGCGAAGGCGCGGGCAAGGCCCACGCGTTGCTGCATCCCGCCTGACAGCTCACCAACGCGGCGGTCGGCCCATTGCGCCAGGTTGACCAGTTCCAGCTGTGCATCGACACGGTCGCGGCGTTCAGCCTTGCTCATGCCGCCCAGTTCCAGGCCGAGGCCCACATTCTCGCGCACGCTGCGCCATGGCAGCAGGCCGAATTGTTGAAACACCATCGCGACGCGGTGCAGTCTGAGGCGGCGCAGGGTGGCGGCGTCGGCATGGGTGACATCGACCAGCGCATTGCCGTCACAGACATGCGCGGCCCCCCGGCACACCGGATTGAGGCCATTGACCGCGCGCAGCAGCGTGGATTTGCCCGACCCCGAGAGGCCCATGAGGACGAGGATTTCGCCCTCGGTCACGTCAAGGCTGCAATTGTGGACGCCCAGCACCTGACCCGTGGTTTTCTGGATATCGGACCGGCTGAGGCCTTGATCCATCAGGGGCAGGGCGCGGTCCGGCTGATCGCCGAACACGATCGAGACATTGTCGAAGCGCACCGCGATGCCTGCGGTGTCTTTGGGGGCTGTCAGCCGCGTCATTTGCGTTCGATCCTGAGCATGCGGTCCAGCAGGATCGCCAGCACCACGATCACCAGACCGGATTCGAACCCCAGCGCCGGGTTGACGCGGTTCAGCGCTTGCAGGACCGGCACGCCAAGGCCATCCGCGCCCACAAGGGCGGCGATCACCACCATGGACAGCGACAGCATGATGGTCTGGTTCAGCCCGGCCATGATCTGCGGCAGGGCATAGGGCAGTTCCACCTTGAGCAGGGTCTGGCGCGGGGTTGCGCCAAAGGCCTGCGCCGCCTCGAGCAGCGCGGTCGGCGTGGCGGTGATGCCCAGATGGGTCAGGCGGATCGGTGCGGGCAGCACGAAAATCACGGTGGCGATCAGGCCCGGCACCATGCCGATGCCGAAAAAGACAATGGCGGGGATAAGATAGACAAAGGTGGGCAGGGTCTGCATCAGATCGAGCACAGGCCGCATCGCACGGTAAAGGCCTGGGCGGTGGGCGGCGGCGATGCCGATGGGCACGCCTAGCCCCATGCAGACGACACAGGCCGCCAGCACCAGCGTCAGCGATTGGGTGGTTTGTTCCCAGTATCCCTGATTGACGATGAACAAAAAACCCAGCCCCACCAGCACGGCGGGTTTCCAGCTGCGCTGCACCAGCACGGTGAGTGCGACGAATGCCCCGATCACCACCAGCGGATGCGGGGTCTGCAGGACCCAGAGGATACCCGCGATCAGCGCCTCCAGCCCGTCGGACATGCCGTCGAAGAAGAAAGCGGCGTTGATTTCCAGCCATGTGAACACGCGGTCGGCATAATCGCCCACGGGGATCTTGGTGTCGGTCAGCCAGTTCATCTGGTGGCGCGCCCTTTCTGTTCCGGTGGCACCTTGGACCGTCCCCTTCCCGCAACAGGGGAAGGGGCGGTGTCAGGCCGGGCGGCGTTACAGCCCCAGTGCGGCGCGGGCGGCGGGCAGGGCTTCGGCCCCGTCACGGGTGGTCACGCCGTCCAGCCAGCCGTTCAGCACATCGGGGTTGGCGGTCAGCCAAGTCTTTGCCGCCTCGGTCGGGTCGGTGCCGTCGTTCAGGATGGCGCCCATGATCTCGTTCTCCATCGCGAGGGTGAATTCGAGATTGTTGAGGAAGGCGCCCAGATTGGGACACTCGGTCACATAGCCTGCGCGGGTGTTGGTGCGCACTTCGGCGCCGCCCAGATTGGGGCCGAACCAGTCATCGCCGCCTTCCAGATAGGTCATGTTGAAATTGGCGTTCATGGGATGCGGCTCCCATCCCAGAAAGACGATCGGCTCGCCGCGGCGGTCGGCGCGGGTGACCTGCGCCAGCATCCCCTGTTCCGAGCTTTCGGCGACGGTGAAGCTGCCCAGACCAAAGGCATCGGCGGCGATCATGTCCATGATCAGGCGGTTGCCGTCATTGCCGGCCTCGATCCCGTAGATCTTGCCCTCGAGCGCGTCCTTGTGCTTGGCGATATCGGCAAAGCTGGCGATGCCCAGATCGGCGGCGGCCTTGTTCACGGCAAGGGTGTATTTCGCGCCGGTCAGGTTGGTGCGGACCGTGTCCACGGTGCCTGCGTCGCGGTAGGGGGCGATATCCGCCTCCATCGTGGGCATCCAGTTGCCAAGAAACACGTCGATGTCACCTTTGGACAGCGAGATATAGGTGACGGGCACGGACAGGATCTTGGTCTCGGTCTCATATCCCAGCGCTTCGAGCACCACGGATGTCGCGGCGGTTGTCGCGGTGATGTCGGTCCAGCCCACATCCGAGAAGGTGACCTTGTCGCACTGGGCGAAAGCGGGGGTTGCGGCCAGTAGCGCCAGGGCTGTGAGGGCGGGTTTCAGGGTCATTGGTCTCTCCCGTGTTGTTCTTGATTGACGAGTCAATAAAAAAGCATTTAGCGTCCCGGGGCAAGTTTATCGGAGACAAGCATGCCCAAGCTAGGGATGGAGCCTATACGCCGGGCCGCGCTGGTGGAAGCAACAATTGCCGAGATCGGCAGCACCGGGTCGCTGGATGTGACGGTGGCGCAGATCGCGCGGCGGGCGGGCATGTCTTCGGCGCTGGCGCATCACTACTTTGGCGGCAAGGAGCAGATTTTCCTGGCCGCCATGCGGCATACGCTGACGGTTTATGCGGCGGGGGTGCGCGGGGCGCTGGCGATGGCGACGGGGCCGCAGGCGCGGTTGGAAGCCATTGTGCGGGCCAGTTTCGCGGGCAGCAACTTTCGCCGGGATGTGGTGGCGGCCTGGCTGAATTTCTATGTGCTGGCGCAGGTGTCGGACGATGCGCGGCGGTTGCTGGCGGTGTATCAGGGGCGG
>NCJR01000180.1 GCA_002282555.1 Rhodobacterales bacterium 34-62-10 | reverse complement strand
GGTCGCGGGTGGTGGGGGGCTTTGGCGGGGGAAAGGGTTAAAATCTGGTAAACGCGGCCGCGCAAGCCATTGATTTTGTTGATCCGGCGAAATGTCCCACGGTGGGACAGGCCATCTCCAGATAAAAACAAACCCCCGGGCACAGGGCACGGGGGTCGTCATCTTTTAGCGTTCAAACTGCCGAATGATCGGAAGCTTAGAGACCGCCTTCACGCTGGGCCTTCTTGCGCGCCAGTTTACGGGCACGCCGGACAGCTTCGGCTTTCTCGCGCGCTTTCTTGACGGAGGGTTTCTCGAAATGCTGCTTAAGCTTCATTTCGCGGAACACGCCTTCACGCTGCAGTTTTTTCTTCAGAGCCCGAAGGGCCTCATCGACATTGTTGTCACGAACACTAACCTGCATGTGGTTTTCACCACCTTTCTAAGTTTGAGTTGCAAGAATTTGCAGGAGGTGGCCGTATAGCAAAGCCCGCCCTACTTGTCTAGGGTAGGCCCGACGCCACCCGCCGGGCCAAGTTGGACAGGAAGGAACACCTGATGAGCGATACAGATGTGAAAGACCGGCTGCTTGATGCGGCCCTGATCCATGTCCCCTTTGACGGCTGGTCCGAAGCGACGTTCTCCGCCGCGATCCGCGACGCAGGGATCGACCGCGCCGTCGCCCGCGCCGCCTGCCCGCGCGGGGCCGTCGATCTGGCGCTGGCCTATCACGAACGCGGCGACGCACAGATGCTGGCACGGCTGGCGGAAACCGACCTCACCGCGATGCGCTACCGCGACCGCGTGGCGCTGGCCGTCCGCTACCGGCTTGAGGCGGCCGAGGACAAGGAACTGGTGCGTCGCGGCACCACGCTTTTCTCGCTGCCCGTCTACGCCCCCGACGGCGCCCGCGCGATCTGGAACACCTGCGACAAGATATGGACCGCGCTGGGCGACACCTCGGATGATATCAACTGGTACACCAAACGCGCCACGCTGTCGGGCGTCTACGGGGCCACGGTCCTGTTCTGGCTGGGCGACGATTCGTTCGAACATCAGGCGACATGGTCCTTTCTGGACCGCCGCATCGACGACGTGATGCGGATCGAGAAGTTCAAGGCCAGCGTGCGCGACAACAAGGCCCTGAGCAGCCTGCTGGCCGCACCCATGGCCGTGCTGGGCAAAATCCGCGCGCCGGGCAAAGGCGCGCCCGAGGGTGGCTGGCCGGGCCGATGGAACAGCCGCGGCTGAGATACAGACACAGAAGATGAAGGACAGACTATGACCCAGACCATGCGCGCCGTCGAGATTTCGGAACCCGGCGGCCCCGAAGTGCTGCTCCCCTGCACCCGCCCTGTGCCGGAACCCGGCCCCGGACAGGTGGTTCTGAAACTTGCCTATGCCGGGGTGAACCGCCCCGACGCGCTGCAACGGGCCGGCATGTATGCGCCGCCGCCCACCGCCAGTGATCTGCCCGGGCTTGAGGGCGCGGGCGAGGTCGTGGCGCTGGGTGAAGGTGTCAGCGGGCTGGCCATCGGCGATCATGTCTGCGCCCTGCTGCCCGGTGGCGGCTATGCCGAATATGTGGCCACCCCCGCCGCCCATTGCCTGCCCGTCCCGGAAGGGATGGACCTGAAACAGGCGGCCTGTCTGCCCGAGACGTTTTTCACCGTCTGGTCCAACGTGTTCCAGCGCGGCGGCTTGCGCGCGGGCGAGCGGTTCCTGATCCATGGCGGATCAAGTGGTATCGGCACCACGGCGATCCAGTTGGCACGGGAATTCGGTGCGCGGGTCTTCGTGACCGTCGGATCGATCGAAAAGGCCCGCGCCTGCGCCGATCTGGGGGCCGAGCGCGCCATCATCTACAGCGAGGAGGATTTCGTCGAGGTGATGCGCAATGAGGGTGGCGCGGATCTGATCCTTGATATGGTCGGCGGTCTGTATATCCCGCGCAATTTCCGCGCGCTGGCGGATGACGGACGGCTGGTGCAGATCGCGTTCCTGCAAGGGGCCAAGGTCGAGGTGAATTTCAGTGACCTGATGCGCCGCCGTCTGACCATGACCGGCAGCACCCTGCGCCCCCAGAGCGACCTTGCCAAGGCGCGGATCGCGGATGACCTGCGCGCCAACGTCTGGCCGCTGCTTACTGCCGGACGCGTGGCCCCGGTGATGGACAGCGAATTCCCGTTGGAGAACGCCGCCGCCGCCCATGAGCGCATGGAAAAAGGCGCGCATATCGGAAAGATCGTCCTCAAGGTCGCGTGACCGGACAGGACATCCAGGACAAAGACCCAAGGGAAGAGGAACCCAGATGACGACCATGGCCAAGACAGTGGTGATCGAGGAATTCGGTGGACCCGAAAAGATGAAACTGGTGGAGCGCGAGGTGGGTGAACCCGGACCCGGTCAGGTGCGTATCCGTCAGCATGCCTGCGGATTGAACTTCATCGATGTCTATCAGCGTACCGGGCTTTATCCGATGTCCCTGCCGCATCCGCTGGGTATGGAGGCCGCCGGCGTGATCGAGGCGGTCGGCGAAGGCGTGACCCATCTGAAAGTCGGTGACCGTGCGGCCTATACATCACAACCGCCGGGGTCCTATGCCGAGGCGCGGGTGATGCCCGCCGCACAGGTCTGCCCGCTGCCAGAGGGGATTTCCTTTGAGCAGGGCGCGGCCATGATGCTGAAGGGCATGACGGTGGAATATCTTTTCCATCGGACAGTGCCATTGAAACGCGGTGATACGGTGTTGTTTCATGCCGCTGCAGGCGGGGTCGGCCTGATCGCCTGCCAATGGGCCCGGTCCGAGGGTATTACCCTGATCGGCACCGCAGGCACCGATGAGAAATGCCAACTGGCGTTGGATCACGGCGCGTCCCATTGTCTGAATTACCGCAACGGCGATTTCGCCGCAAAGGTGCGTGAATTGACCGATGGCAAAGGGGTTGATGCGGTCATGGATGCTGTTGGAAAGGATACTTTCGAAGGATCCTTGAACAGTTTGCGCCCCCTGGGGATGATGATTTCATTTGGCAATGCATCCGGCAAAGTACCGCCGTTCGATCTGGGTATACTGGGTGCGAAAGGATCGCTGAAACTGACGCGGCCCACGATCTTTACCCATATTGCCGATCATGCGACCTGTCAGGCCATGGCGAAGCATCTGTTCGATAAAGTTCTGTCTGGCGATGTGACGATCCGGATCGATCAGCGATTCCCGCTGGCAGACGTGGCTGCCGCGCATCATGCGCTTGAGGCGCGGGAAACGACGGGCAGCACGATCCTGCAACCGTGAACCTTTATATGATGAAGACGGTAGAAGGAGGGGGGCGTAATGCTCCCCTTTTTACAGGCGAAGCCTGTGTGATTCGAGCAGCTTACCCGCAGAAAGATCGTATCCTGATTGCGCCGGGCATCCAATTACAGCCATAACGATCATGATTCTGGGAATGACATCGGAAAAGAAAGCAATCATTTCCGGAAAACCAGAATTTATCCTCAATTCGCAAAATATATTTTGTAATTTCAAAAACGACTTGTATGGTCCGCCGCAAGCAGGACTATTCATATTTATTTTACATAATTTTCTGAATATGTTCTGTTCCTTGTGGTTTAGAAAGAAATGGATCTGTTTGCCATGACACAAATCGATATCGACGATCTGTCGCTGACCGAGCTGAAAGCTCTGCACAAGAAAGTGGCGAAAGCCATTGAAGGCTATGAAGAGCGTCAGAAGTTGCAGGCGCTGGCCGCGTTGGAAGTCAAAGCCCGTGAAATGGGATTTTCCCTGTCGGAATTGACAGGCGCCCCGCAGGGCAAGAGCAAGCGTAAACCGGCAGCACCGAAATACCGCCATCCCGATGATGCCAGCGTGACCTGGACCGGAAAGGGGCGTCAGCCCGCATGGTTCAAGTCGGCTGTAACGTCGGGCGTGTCACCGGACGATCTGCTGGTCTGAGACGGATCAGCGCGGCGGATCGAAAAGCGCGTCCTGCAGGCTGCAGTCGCGCACCACATCGCGCCCACAGGGAACCGGGTTCAGGTCTTTGGACAGGCAGATACGCGCCTCCTGAATCCGACCCTCGCGGCAGGTTACGGTCAGCATGTCCGGGGCCAGGTCGGGATTGTCGCGCAAGAACGCCTCCTCGATCAGGCGGGCCGGCAGGCGCACAGGTCGTTCAAGCTGTGTGAACACGGCCGGGCGCGTGATGCTGTCATAGGCGCGCCGCGACAGGTCGAAATAGGCCGGCGCGGACAGCCCGCTACACACTCCATGTTTGCGCCATTGATGCCATGCCAGACCCGGCGTGCCCATGATGTCGGTCATCGTTGCCGTCATCGCGGGCGTCGGCTGCGGCTGGGTCGTGCGGCAAAAGCTGGGCCAGCCGCGATGATATTGTGGCCAAAGCCCGTGCAGCACCCATCCATGGCCGCTGTCGTCGCGGCATTGCGGTGACTGACGGGCATCTCCCTCTAGCGCGCACCAATTGGGCGACCAGCTCAGCGCCATGACGTAATAGTCGAACTCTCCCGGACGCTCACCATCCGCCGACACAGGGTCGCGCAACAGCGCAAGCGGTATGATCAGCAGCACGAGGATGAGACGGGCAAGGGCTGTCATCGGGTCTCCGGTATTTTCAGGGGGCGGGCTTGACAGGGCCGCCCGGATCATTCGGGCTTTTCTTGCCCCGACAACGGTAACCCGCCCCGACCAGGGCAGCCTTTTCAGGCGGCGGGAAAGTTTTGTCACAAGGGGAGGTTTTCGGGTCAAGGAGATGATGACATGACCAAACCGATCATGGCCAGAGCAACCGCTGTCTGGCTGGTGGACAACACCACGCTGTCCTTCAAGCAGATCGCCGATTTCACCGGCATGCATGAGCTTGAGGTGCAGGGTATCGCTGACGGTGACGTGGCTGCCGGGGTCAAGGGGTTTGATCCCATCGCCAACAACCAGCTGACTCAGGAAGAGATCGACAAGGGTCAGGCGAACCCGATGCACAAGCTGAAGCTGAAGTTCAACCCCGCCGCCGTGGGCGAGGAAACGCGTCGTGGTCCGCGCTATACGCCGCTGAGCAAGCGTCAGGATCGTCCGGCTGCGATTTACTGGCTGGTCAAGTTCCACCCGGAACTGACCGATGGTCAGATCGGCAAGCTGGTGGGCACCACCAAGCCGACCATTCAGGCGATTCGCGAGCGGACACATTGGAACATCGGGAATATCTCGCCGATTGATCCGGTGGCCTTGGGTCTGTGCAAGCAGTCCGAACTGGATGCCGTGGTGCAGAAAGCCGCAGCCAAGCGCGCGGCCGAAGGGATCGTGATGTCGGATGACGAGCGTCGCAAGCTGGTCAGCACCGAGCAGTCGCTGGGCATGGATGATGCGCCGCGTCTGCCGACGGCGATCGAAGGGCTGGAAAGCTTCACGCTGCGTGAGGATGACGAGGACGACAAGCCCGAGACCAAATATGACGCCGACAGCTTTTTCAACCTGCCGGACAATGATGACGATGAGGATGACGAGGATCACGGCGGCCGCCGCTAAGCCTTTCACCTCAGCAGACTGATCAGGCCCGGGCGATTTGCCCGGGCCTTTTCGTATCTGGACAGTGGTTCGCGCTTGGCAGCAGCCCCCCATTTCGGCAGTCTGACCCAGACAGACGAACAGGAGAATGGGATGGTCATAGCCGTCATCGGAGCGGGCATGATCGGTGCAGCCGCCGCGCGTCATCTGGCGCAGGCCGGGCATGATGTCGTGCTGATCGGCCCGCCCGAGCCGCAGGATAAGGCGGCGCATCAGGGTGTTTTTGCCAGTCACTATGACGAGGGGCGGATCACCCGTGCGCTTGATCCTTGGCCGTTCTGGAGCATGGCCAGCCGCGCAAGCATCGCGCGCTATCGCCAGATCGAAACCGACAGCGGTATCCGGTTTTTCCATGAAACGGGCACGGTCATGGCCGGGGACGCGGACAGCCCCTATATCCGCCGCCTGTGTCAGGTGCAGCAGGATCAGGCGCTGCCCTGCGAGCGGTTGCAAGGTGATGCGCTGGCCGCGCGGTTTCCGTTCTTCCGCTTTGATTCCGGCACGCTGGCCCTGCATGAGGGGCAGGGGGCGGGGCACATCAACCCGCGCGCGCTGATCCGTGCCCAGATCCGCATCGCCCAGAACGCCGGGGCGCGGGTTCTGCCTGATATCGTGATGGGGCTGGAGGA
>NCJR01000179.1 GCA_002282555.1 Rhodobacterales bacterium 34-62-10 | reverse complement strand
AGACCGTCGTCGTCGTGGAGGCCATGGCATGAGCAAGGGGGGTCTGTCCGGGCCTGATCGAGACGGGCATGACGCAGCCGATCTTTGATTACGCCCGTTCCGTGGGCAAGGAGGATCGTTTGGGCACGCGCTGCGAGTTGCGCCGCTATGGTCGGCCCGAGGAAGTGGCGGCTGTGATCGCATTCCTTGCCAGCGATGACGCGAGCTATATCACCGGGCAGGCGCTGCCGGTGGACGGGGGCAATACCGCCTCGCTCAACCTGCCCGGCATGAAAGTCTGAAGAAATGCCCATGATGACCCGCCATCATACGATCTGGCCCGAGAGGATGCCAAAGTCCCTGAACGCGCCAAAACAGACGATGTTCCAGAACCTTGCCGCCAGTGCCGCGCGGTACCCGGACCGTCGTGCGCTGGTGTTTTACGGGCAGGAGATCAGCTATGCCGATCTGCTGGACAGGGTCGAACGGCTGGCGGGTTGGATGCAGGCCGAGGCGGGGATCAAGCGCGGTGACCGGGTGCTTTTGTGCCTGCAAAACAGCCCGCAATTCGTGATCGGCTATTATGCCATCCTGCGCGCCGATGCGGTGGTGGTGCCCGTCAATCCCATGAGCAAAGGCGCCGAGTTGGAGCATTTGGCGCGCGATACGGGCGCGCGGTTGATGCTGGGCGGTCAGGACGGGCTGGCCGATGTGACGCCGCTGATCGCAGCGGGTCTGCTGGACCGGGTGCTGGTGGCCACCTATGCCGAAGGGGTTGATCCAAGCAATGATATCCCGCTGCCCGATGCCTTGGCAGGGCTGGACAGCGCCAATATCGCGGGCCCCGAGCTGACGCGGTGGCAGGATGCGCTGGAGGCGGGACACCGCCCCGGTCCGCATCTGGCAGAACCGGGCGATCTGGCCTTGATCCCCTATAGTTCGGGCACCACGGGTCAGCCCAAAGGGTGCATGCACAGCCACCGCACGGTGATGGAGACGGCTTATGGCGGCGTGGTCTGGAACCCGTCGCGGGAAACCGATGTGCATCTGGCCACATTGCCGTTTTTCCACGTGACGGGGATGCAGGCCGCGATGAACGGGCCGATCCTTGCGGGCGGCTGTATCGTGATCCTGATCCGCTGGAACCGCGCCCATGCCGCGCATCTGATCCAGCGGTACGGGATCACGCGCTGGCGCTCGATCTCGACCATGGCGATTGATCTGGTGAATGATCCCGATGTGGCCAGCTATGACCTGAGCAGCCTGCAAGCCTTGGGCGGTGGCGGGGCCGCGATGCCCGAGGCGGTGGCGGCCAAGCTGAAGGCGATCACGGGCTTGGATTACATCGAAGGGTATGGGCTGTCGGAAACCATGGCCGCGACCCACATCAACCCGGTGCATGCCCCCAAGCGGCAATGCCTAGGCGTGCCCGTGTTCGATGTGGATTGCCGCATCCTGTCGGTGGCAGAAGGCCCCGATTTCGGCACCGAGCTTGGCCCGAACGAGGTGGGCGAGATCGTGACCCATGGCCCACAGGTTTTCATGGGCTACTGGAACAACCCCCAAGCCACGGCCGAGGCGTTTCTGGAGATCGACGGCAAGCCGTTCTTTCGCACTGGCGATCTGGGGTATTACGACGAGCAGGGCTATTTCTTCATGGTCGACCGGGTGAAGCGGATGATCAACGCCTCCGGTTTCAAGGTCTGGCCCGCCGAGGTCGAGGCGCTGATGCACCGCCATCCGGATATCGCCGAGGTTTGTGTGATCGCCAGCCCCGATCCGCGCCGGGGCGAGACGGTCAAGGCCTGTGTCGTGCCCGCGACAAAGGCGCGGGACCGATTGACCGAGCGCGACGTGATCGACTGGTGCAAGACGCAGATGGCTGCGTATAAGTGCCCGACACAGGTCGCCTTCATGGACAGCCTGCCGAAATCGGGCGCGGGCAAGGTGCTGTGGCGCGCCCTGACCGAGGCGGAATTTGAAGGCCAGGCAGACAGCAAGACAGGAACAGGACGTTGAGGAAAAGAGCGGCAGAGACAGCGCCCGAAGTGGACGACAAGGACCACGGCGACGACCGGCAATTCGTGACCGCGCTGCACCGTGGCCTTGATATCCTGCGGGCGTTCACGCCGGCGGATCGGTCGGGGCTGGGCAACCGCGATCTGGCGGATCGGACGGGTCTGCCCAATTCCACCGTGTCGCGGCTGACCTATACGCTGCTGAAGCTGGGCTATCTGGTCTATGACGAAGGCACCGGGCGCTACCGCATGGGTGTGCCGGTCCTCAGCCTTGGCTATGCCTGTCTTGGTGGTCTGAAGGTGCGCGAAACGGCGCAGCCCCTGATGCAGCAATTGGCGGATGATTGCGGCGACGGGGTGATGGTGGCGCTGGGGGGGCGCGACGATCATTCGATGACCTATATCGCCTGTGCGCGGGCGGTGCGGGGGATGATCTCGTTGCAACTGAACGTGGGATCGCGGATTTCGCTGGCGCGCTCGGCGATGGGGCGGGCCTATATCGCGGGCACCGATGCGGTGGAACGCGCGCAGATCATGGAACTGATCGAGGCGCGCACGGGTCCAGCCGACTGGCCCCGGATGCGCGACGAGATCATGGACGCCGCCGAACAGATCCGCACACGCGGCTTTTACGCCAATATCGGCAGTTGGCATTCCGAGGTGAATTCGGTCTCGGTTCCCTATCGCTCGCCGCAGGGGGATGCGCCGATGCTGGCCTTCAATCTGGGTGGTCCGGCCTATATCCTGCCGCGCGAGCGGATCGAGAATGATCTGGGCCCCCGTCTGGTCGAGATGGTGCAGAAAGTGGGCCGGATCAGCGGCTGACCGTCACGGAATAAGGGCGATCTTGCCCACCGCCCCGCGCCCCAGCACGCGGGTCAGCACCTCGGCGGCTTGTTCCAGCGGATAGCGTCCCTCGATCAGCGGCTTGACCTGGCCTGCCTGATACCAGCCCAGAAGTTCGCGCATGTTGTCGGCATAGACCTCAGGCTCATACCTTGTGAAATTGCCCCAGAAGACACCGACAAGGCTGAATTCCTTGACCAGCGCCAGATTGACCGGGAATTTCGGGATGTCACCGCCTGCGAAGCCGATGATCAGAAGCCGCCCCTTGCGCGCCATGGACCGCGAGCAGGCATCAAAGGCAGCACCGCCCACCACGTCATAGACCACATCAACGCCCTTGCCGCCGGTCATGTCCTTGAGCTGATCCTTGAGGTTGTCATAGCCGATGGCGTCATCCGCGCCGTTGTCGCGCGCGATGGCGCGCTTTTCATCGGAGGAGGCGACGGCGATCACACGCGCGCCCATGATCTTGCCGATCTGGATCGCAGCGATCCCTGTGGCCCCCGCCGCGCCCAGCACGACCAGCGTTTCGCCCGGTTTCAGATCAGCCCGCTGTTTCAGCGCATGGTGCGAGGTGCCAAAGGCCACCAGCAGGGCGCAAGCCTCGGCCGGGTCCATGTCGCCGATGGGAAAGACCAGCTTTTCCGACGCGCTGACCTTTTCGGCATATCCGCCCAAGGAGCAGATCGTGGCAACACGGTCGCCCACCTTCAGCCGCTTCACATCGGGGCCGATGCTTTCGACCACGCCCGCCGCTTCCATCCCCGGCACGAAAGGATGTTCGGGGCGCATCTGGTAAAGCCCCTGCACCAGCAGTCCGTCGGGGTAATTCACGCCCGCCGCCGCGACACGGATCACGACCTGATCGCCCTTGGCCACCGGGTCCGGCATGTCGCCGTAGACCAGCTGATCCAGTGGCGCAAAGTCATTGCAGATGATGGCTTTCATGGCAGGTCTCCCGATGATGCGGCGGTTCGGTGCCAGCCTAGGCAGCCCCGCCGCCGCCAGCAAGCACCGGGACGGAATGACGCAGCGGAAAAGTCGCCTCCGCACCCCGGATTTTACCTTTGGCAAAGCCGATCATCGCGCTAGGGTCCGCCCAACATGAATGCGAATGGGAGGAGAACCACATGCAGGGCATGATGATGAACAGGCCGCTGATGATCAGCGACATCCTGACCTATGCCGCCGAGGCGCACCCACGGGCCGAGATCGTCTCGGTCAGGACCGAGGGCGACATCCACCGCCAGACCTATCCGCAGACGCTGGCGCGGGTGTCACAACTGGCCCACGCCCTCAGGGGGATGGGAATCGAGGTGGGCGACCGCGTCGCCACGCTTGCGTGGAACGGGTATCGGCACTTTGAGCTGTATTACGCCGTTTCCGGCATCGGGGCCGTGTGCCACACGATCAACCCGCGGCTGAGCGCCGAGCAGATGACCTATATCGTCGATCACGCGGGCGACAAGGTTCTGTTCGTGGACCTGACCTTCGTGCCCATTCTGGAACGGCTCAAGGATCATCTGCCGAAATCGCTGGTCTATGTCATCATGACTGACCGGGCGCATATGCCCGAAAACACCCTCAACGCGCTGTGCTATGAGGAGTTGTTGGACGGCCAGCCCACCACCTATGACTGGCCGGAGATGGACGAGAATACCGCGTCGGGCCTGTGCTACACCTCGGGCACTACGGGCAATCCCAAGGGCGCGCTCTATTCGCACCGTTCCACCGTGCTGCACGGGTTGATGATCTCGTTGGTGATGGGATCGGCCTTCCCCGAGGGCGCCAAGGTGCTGCCCGTTGTGCCGCTGTTTCATGTCAACGCCTGGGGTCTGCCCTATGCCGCGCCCATGGTGGGGCTGTCGATGGTGATGCCCGGACCGGCGCTGGACGGGCCAAGC
>NCJR01000538.1:750-1730 GCA_002282555.1 Rhodobacterales bacterium 34-62-10 | reverse complement strand
GCAGCGCCGTCCGCCGTGCGGTGCGCGCAAGCCGCCGGGTCAAATGAAATCCGTCAAGCGGCAAAACCCCGCGCTGTTCGTGCTGCGCGGGCAGGAAAAGGCGGCGTCCGAGGCGTTTTACCGATCCTTGGCGCAGCAGGCGATCTTTCTGGGGCGGCGGTGGCGCGCGGCCTCGCCGGGGTTGCCGCGGATCGAGGCGCTGACGGGGATGATCTATGCGGGTCTGTCGTTGCAGGGGATGGAGCGGTTGGTCGATCCGGGCGTCCGGGCGCTGGCGCGGGATTGCCGGACGCATGTGGACGCGCAGGGCGGGATCCCGACGCGCAACCCCGAGGAACTGCTGGACGTGTTCACCCTGCTGACATGGGTGGCAGCGGCGCTGGGCGAGGCGGGACGATCCGTGCCTGCCGATCTGCTGGCGGCGATTGACCGGATTGCGCCCAGTCTGCGGACGCTGCGTCATTCCGATGGCGGGCTGGCGCGGTTTCATGGTGGCGGGCGCGGTCTTGAGGGGCGGCTGGATGCGGCGCTGGCGGCATCGGGGGCCAAGGGGCGGATGCCCGAGGGGTTGTCGATGGGCTTTGCCCGGCTTGCTGCGGGGCGGACCAGTATCATCGTCGATGCGGCCCCGCCCCCCGGGGGGGCGGCCTCGGTCAATGCCCATGCCTCGACCCTTGCGTTCGAGCTGACATCGGGGCGGCGGCCCGTGGTCGTGAATTGCGGATCGGGTGCGGCCTTCGGTGCCGAATGGCGGCGGGCGGGGCGCGCGACGCCCAGCCATTCCACGCTGACGCTGGCGGGGTATTCCAGTGCGCGGCTTGGCAAGGCCAAGGGCGGTATTCCGGGGCGCGCCGAGTGGCTGATGGATACGCCGCGCGATGTGCCCGTGGAGATGTCGCAGGCCCCTGACGGTGTCAGGTTTCAGGGCGGACATGACGGCTATGTGCGCACCCACGGGTTGACCCATGCGCGGACGCTTG
>NCJR01000538.1:0-744 GCA_002282555.1 Rhodobacterales bacterium 34-62-10 | reverse complement strand
AGAAGGTGTTTGACCGGCAGATGGATGCGATCCGCTTGCAGGGCATTCCCTTTGCGATCCGGTTCCATCTGCACCCCGAGGTCGAGGCGGAACTGGATATGGGTGGCGCTGCCGTGTCTCTGGCGTTGAAAAGCGGGGAGTTGTGGGTGTTCCGCCATGACAGCCGGGCCGAGATGACGCTGGAGCCGGGGGTTTACCTTGAAAAAGGCCGGCTTGCGCCGCGTGCGGCCAAACAAATCGTTTTATCCGGTCGCGCGATGGACTATGCGACCCGCACCCGGTGGTCGCTGACCAAGGCGCAGGATACGCCGATCAGTATCCGCGACCTGAACCGGGATGAGATGGATGTGACACTATAGGCCCCAAGGGGCCGACGACCCGGGGGCCAAGACCATGACGACCAACCTGCACCCAGTGCGCCGCGCGCTGATTTCCGTATCCGACAAGACCGGGCTTCTGGATCTGGGGCGTGCGCTGGCCGCGCGGGGGATCGACCTGTTGTCCACGGGCGGATCGGCGGCGGCGCTGCAGGCGGCGGGGCTGGTGGTCACGGACGTGGCCGATGTGACGGGTTTCCCCGAGATGATGGATGGGCGGGTCAAGACCCTGCATCCGGCGGTGCATGGCGGGCTGCTGGCGCTGCGCGACAATGACGGAGTCTCCACGTCTTGTTCGATAAGGAAGCGCCTATGGATATTGTCAGCCAGAGCATCTTTCCTCAGCCATTTCGGGCTGTGGGTTGCG
>NCJR01000178.1 GCA_002282555.1 Rhodobacterales bacterium 34-62-10 | reverse complement strand
GATCTATTTCGACGAGGTGGCCGACATGCCGCCCGGCACCCAGTCCAAGATCCTGCGCGTGCTGGTGGATCAGCAATTCACCCGGCTGGGCGGCTCTGACAAGGTGCGCGTCGATCTGCGCGTGATCTCCTCGACCAACCGCAACCTCGATGCCGAGATTGCCGCAGGCCGCTTCCGGCAGGAACTCTTCCACCGCCTGAATGTGGTGCCCATCGCCGTGCCCCCGCTGGCCGACCGGCGCGAGGACATCCCCGTTCTGGCCGAATATTTCATTGACCTGTTCCACCGCACCCAGGGCCTGCCGCAGCGCCCCCTCAGCGGCGAGGCGGCGGCACTGATGCAGACGATGGAATGGCCCGGCAACGTCCGGCAGTTGCGCAACCTGATCGAGCGCGTGCTGATCCTGGGCGAGGGCACCGGCCCCATCGAAGTGCGCGACCTGCCCACAGGCGAGGAGCGCGGCACCGACGAGGGCCGCGTCGTGCTCTCCGGGATGCTGGCCACCCTGCCGTTGCGCGAAGCGCGCGAGGCCTTCGAGCGGGAATATCTGCTGACCCAGATCAACCGCTTCGGCGGCAATATCAGCCGCACGGCCAGTTTCGTGGGCATGGAACGCAGCGCACTGCACCGCAAGCTCAAATCGCTGGGTGTCGTCACCTCGAACAAATCGAACGGTCGCATGGCCCATCTGGACGACGAGATGGACGATGCCGAGGAAGGCGCGCTGGACTGATCCGGCGCGCATTTCCCCGGCGGCGATGATGAGTATTTGTGGAACAGTGAAGCAGGGCAGAGCCTTGCCTCCTCAGCCCCATCCGCAGCCCCGTATCAGCCCGGCGTCACGATCTGGAAGGTCCCGTCATTGTTGCGGATCGCGCAGCTGTTGGGCGACAGGCGCGGCAACACGGTCGTGACCCCGGCCGGGGCCGCATTGCGGACCCCCTGCGGGCAGGCGGGCAGATCGACATAGCTATAGCCCTTGTCGGCCATGCACTGGTTCAGAACGCGACTGCGCAACCCGGCATTGGCATCCCATGTCCGCACTTCGCCGCCGACACGGTCATAGAACACCCTGCAATTGCCCGCACTGTCACAGACCTTGCGCGGCACGATCCGGATCGGGTCGCGCTCGATCCGGCGATCCACCGGCACCTTTCCCAAGGCCTCGACCTCGCAATCGGTCATCGCCCGGTTCATCTCGGCCACCGGCGCGCCGGCTTTGTAATACAGCCCCAGCGGACCGCAGGCCGCCAGAACAACGGCGGCAAACCCCAAGGCGGGCAGGGCGGAACGGGGCAGGGACAGGACAGAGCGGAACATGGTGCAACCCTTCAACGATGCGTCGGCGCCAGTGTGACGCCACGCGCTGAAAATGACAATTCAATTGACCATGACGGGCCTATCTGCCATCCAAGGGCCTCTGATTTCGAGGGAACGCAGGCATGAAAATCATCATCTGCGGGGCAGGACAGGTGGGCTGGCAGATCGCCCGGCACCTGGCAGGCGAAAAGAACGATATCACCATCGTCGACAATAACGCCGATCTGGTCCGCCGGGCCACCACATCGCTTGATGTCCAGGGAATCGCGGGCTTCGCCAGCTACCCCGATGTGCTGGAACGGGCAGGGGCGCGTGATGCCGACATGATCATCGCCGCCACCCATTCCGACGAGGTGAACATGGTCACCTGTCAGGTGGCCCATTCCGTCTTTTCGGTCCCGCGCAAGATCGCGCGCCTGCGCAGCCAGTCCTATCTGGACGCGATCTATTCCGATCTCTACCGCCGCGACCACATGCCCATCGACGTGGTCATCAGCCCCGAGCGTGAGGTGGCCGAGGCCGCATTGCAACGCCTCTATTCCCCCGCCGCCTTCGACACCGAAGTGTTTCTGGGGGGGCGCGCGCAGCTTCTGGGCATCACGATCGAAGAAGACTGCCCCGTGGTGAACACACCCCTGCGCCAGTTGACCGATCTCTTCTCGACCCTGCGCGCCATCGTCGTGGGCGTGCGCCGCGACGGTGTGCTGTTTGCACCCGAGGCCGAGGATCAGGTCTTTGTCGGAGACGACTGCTATGTCTTCACCGTGAACGAGGATATCCACCGCACGCTGGAAATCTTTGGCAAATCCACCCGCAAACAGGAACGCATCGTCATCATCGGTGGCGGCAACGTGGGCCTTGCCGTGGCCCGCGCGCTGGAGGAAGGCACCCAGAAGATCCGCGCCAAGATCATCGAGAAGAACCGCAAATCCGCCGAACGCGCCGCCGAAGCACTGGAACGGACCATCGTGCTGAACGGTGACGGTCTGGACGCCGCACTTCTGGCCGAGGCGAATATCTCCCGCGCCGATGCCGTGCTCTGTGTCACGGATGATGACAAGACCAATATGCTGGCCGCCGTGCGCGCCAAATCCGAGGGCTGCCCCATGGCCATCGCGCTGATCAATGACCCCACGCTGGTGCCCCTGATGGGGCCCCTGGGGATCGACGCCTATATCAACCCGCGCGCCACCACCGTGTCGTCGATCCTGCGCCATATCCGCCATGGCCGCGTGCGTGGCGTCTATTCCATCGGCGATGCCGAGGCCGAGATGATCGAGGCCGAAGTCCTGTCCACCTCGCCCATGGCCGGCAAAAAGGTGCGCGACATCGACTTTCCCGAAGGCGTGCTGGTCGGCGGTGTCCTCAAGGGCAGTCAGGTGATCAAACCGAATTCCGACACCCGCATCGACGAGGGCGATATCGTCGCCATGTTCTGTCTGGCCAAGGACGTCCCCGAAGTCGAGAGGCTGTTGCAGGTCTCGATCGACTTCTTCTGACGCGGGGCCGGGATGCGCAAGCGCCTGTTCGACCAACCTCTGCTGATCCTGCTGATCGGCATCGCGGGCCTCGCGATGTATCTGCCCGCGATCCACGCCACGGTCCGGCAAAGCCATGGCGAGGCGCGCGCCTTCTTCTATGCCGGAACCCTGACCCTGACCATCGTGACCCTGGTCGCCATCGCCCGGGCCGCACAGCCGCGCCAACGCAGCTCGATGCGCAATCTGGCAACCCTTGTCGCAGCCTTCGTCATCCTGCCCTTGATCCTTGCGGTGCCGTTTCACGACGCGCTGGGGACCACCTCCTTGCTCAACAGCTATGTCGAGATGGTCTCAAGCCTGACCACCACCCGCGCCTCGCTTTTCGACCCCGCGCGCCTGTCATCCACATTGCATCTGTGGCGCGGCATGGTGGGCTGGATGGGCGGCTTCCTGATTTGGGTCGCAGCCTCGGCGATCCTCGCCCCATTGAACCTTGGCGGTTTCGAAGTGACCGCAACATCCGAGCCGGGACAGGGCGAGACCCGGTTCAATCAGGGTGGGCTGGCCGATCCCCAATTGCGGATCGTCCGGGTGACGGCGCAACTCCTGCCGATCTATGCCGGCCTGACACTGGCCCTCTGGGTGATGCTGCTGATTCTGGGCGATCCGCCGCTCGTGGCCCTGATCCACGGGATGTCCGTCATGGCGACCAGCGGCATCTCGCCCTTGGCCGGGCTGCAGGCCGCCCCGTCCGGTGTGGCGGGCGAGGCGCTGATCGCGCTCTTTCTACTCTTCGGCCTGTCGCGGCTGACCTTTTCCTCGGACACGATCACCACGGCGCGGCGTGGCATCCAGCATGACCCGGAATTCCGGCTGGGCATGCTTCTGGTGCTGGGGGTGACCGTGCTTTTGTTCCTGCGCCATTATCTGGGCGCCTATCAGGTCAGCGCAAGCGGCGATGCCTTTACGCCCCTGCGCGCGCTCTGGGGCAGTTTCTTCACCATTCTATCCTTTCTGACCACCACCGGATTTGAAAGCGCGTATTGGGCCACGGCGCGGGATTGGTCCGGGCTTGAAACCTCGGGCATCATCCTGATGGGGCTGGCGCTGATGGGCGGCGGCGTCGCGACCACGGCAGGCGGGGTCAAACTGCTGCGGGTCTGGGCGCTCTACCTGCATGGCCTGCGCGAAATGGATCGTCTGGTGCATCCCTCCTCGGTCGGACAATCCCGTTCGGGCGGAGGGCGGATCGGGCGCAAAGGTGCCTTCTACGCCTGGGTGTTCTTCATGTTCTTCGGGATGTCCCTGACCGTCCTGTCACTGGCCTTCGCCGCCCTCGGCAGCAGTTTCGAACAGGCGCTGGTCCTGACCATCGCCGGGCTGACCACGACGGGCCCGCTGGTCGCATCCGGGGCGGCAGCACCTGTGAACCTGATCGAACTGGGGCAGGGGGCAAAGCTGCTGTTCTGCGCCACGATGATCCTCGGCCGTCTCGAACTGCTGGCCTTTATTGCCCTTCTGACCAGCAATATCTGGCGCGAATGACGCCCATAACCACGCCCGCATGGGTTGACCCCTGCGTGACCCATAGACCGCATTGCGGTAAATGGCTGATTTTTGGGCTGGAATCTTCGGGAACGTCACAGCATAGTAAACAGACAGGGACATTGAACCGATCTGCGGTCACAGCAAGAACAAAGGCATTCAAATGGCTTCCGACAAACAGAACCTTCAGGACGCATTCCTGAACCACACGCGGAAAACCAAGATCCCCGTGACCATCTTCCTGATCAACGGCGTCAAGCTGCAGGGCGTGATCACGTGGTTTGACAATTTCTGCGTTCTGCTGCGGCGCGACGGCCAGTCACAACTGGTCTACAAACACGCGATCTCGACGATCATGCCGTCGCAGCCAATCAACCTTTATGACGGTGAAGACACCAATTGATGGAACATGACCGGGTCGCCACCCGCGCCT
>NCJR01000177.1 GCA_002282555.1 Rhodobacterales bacterium 34-62-10 | reverse complement strand
GTGCCGCTGTTTCATGTCAACGCCTGGGGTCTGCCCTATGCCGCGCCCATGGTGGGGCTGTCGATGGTGATGCCCGGACCGGCGCTGGACGGGCCAAGCGTGTTCAAGCTGATGGACAATGAGGGCGTCTATTCCGCCTGGGGCGTGCCGACCGTCTGGCAGGGTCTGCTGGCCGAGATCAAGGCACAGGGGCGCATCCCCAACGGCTTCGGCGATGTGATCGTGGGTGGTTCCGCAGCACCCCGCGTGATGATCGAAACATTCGAGAAACTGGGCGTCAACGTGGGCCATGCCTGGGGCATGACCGAGATGAGCCCCATCGGGACCCATGGCAATATGCCCACATGGGTCCGCGAACTGCCCTTTGACAAGAAGATCGACGCCAAGGCAAAACAGGGCCGCCGCGTGTTCGGGGTGGAGTTGAAGATCATCGGTGACGATGGCAAACGCCAGCCCCATGACGGCAAGGCCGTGGGCGAGCTCTATGTGCGCGGCAATACCGTGGTGTCGGGCTATTTCAACAACGAAGAGGCCACGAAAAAGGTGATCGACGCCGAGGGCTGGTTCGGCACGGGCGATATCGCCTCGATCGATCCCAACGGGTTCTTGTCGATACAGGATCGGTCCAAGGACCTGATCAAATCGGGCGGGGAATGGATCAGCTCGATTGATCTGGAGAATGTGGCGATGGCCCATCCCGGCATCGCCTCTTGCGCGGCGATTGCCATGCCCCATCCGAAATGGGACGAACGCCCGGTGCTGATCGCCGTGGCCGCAGGCGCGGACAAGCCCACGCTGGAGGAAATCAACGCCCATATGGAAGGGCATTTTGCCAAATGGCAGTTGCCCGACGATATCGTCTGGGTTGATGCGCTGCCTTTGACCGCGACGGGCAAAGTATCGAAACTGACCCTGCGCGAGCAGTTTGCCGATTACAAACTGCCCGATCTGCGGTGATTGGCGTGGGCGGGACAGGTCACCCCCTGCCCCGCCCGTCACGCAACGGAATGCCCGACACATCCGAAGGCGCGCTTGACGGTCCGGGATAGATGATGTTGCCTGAGCGGTGAAATTCATTTCCGCATTGCGAACATAAAACCAAGGGAGGGGTGATATGTCTGACGCAACCCAGGGGCTTGTCGCGTTTCGTGCCGAGATCGCGACATGGATCAGCGACAACTGCCCTGCGCCATTGCTGGGCCGCCCGATGGACGAATCCGCCATTGTCTGGGGGGGGCGGAAATGGACATTCGCGGATGACAATCAGCGCCTCTGGCTGGAGCGCGCTGTATCGCGCGGGCTGACCGCACCACGCTGGCCCACCGAATACGGCGGCGCAGGGCTCAGCCGCGCGCAGGAGAAAATCTACCGCGAGGAGATGGCCCGGATCGGTGCGCCGCCGCCCTTGGAAAGCTTTGGGCTTTGGATGCTGGGGCCGGCGCTGCTGGAATTCGGCAACGCGGAGCAGAAGGCGCGCCACCTGCTGCCGATCACGCGGGGGCAGATTCGCTGGTGTCAGGGCTATTCCGAACCGGGCGCCGGGTCGGATCTGGCCAATGTCCAGACGCGGGCCGCGGATATGGGCGATCACTGGCTGGTCAACGGGCAGAAAATCTGGACCTCCTACGCTGACCGGGCGGACTGGATCTTCGCGCTGGTGCGCACGGATCGGGACGCGCCCAAGCATAAGGGGATTTCCTTCCTGCTGATGGATATGGACACGCCGGGGATCACCACGCGGCCCATCCGCCTGATTTCCGGCAAATCCCCGTTTTGCGAGACGTTTTTCGACAATGTGAAAGTGCCGAAAGAGAACCTTGTGGGTGAGCTGAACCGCGGTTGGGATATCGCGAAATACCTGCTGACGCATGAGCGCGAGATGATCGGCGGCGGGGCGAGCGGTCTGTTGGGTGGGCGCAGCATCGGACAGATATTGGCCGCCCAAGAGGGTGACGTGCTGGCCGATCCCGTGCTGCGGGCCGAGGCGATGCAAGCCGAGGTGGACGCGCTGGCCTTCACCCTGACCATGGGCCGCTACAAGGATCAGGCCGAAGCGGGGCGCGGCGTGGGCAATGCCAGTGCGATGCTGAAATATTACGGCACCGAGTTGAACAAGCGCCGCTATGAGCTGCTGATGGCGACGGCTGGCAGCGAGGGGCTAGAATGGGAGGGCGCGCATGGTGGCCTTGCCCCGGAATGGCTGCGGACCAAGGCCAATTCCATCGAGGGCGGCACCACCGAGGTGATGCTGGATATCATCGCCAAGCGCGTGTTGGAGATGCCGAACTCATGAAAGATCTGACCCACAGCCTGCTGGAGACCGAGGACGAAACCATGCTGCGCGACGCCGCGCGCGGGTTTTTGGCAGATGCCGCACCTGTGTCGGCGCTGCGGGCCAACCGTGATGCGGGCCGCGCCTATGATCCAACACTTTGGGCTGCGATGGCGCAGATGGGCTGGACAGGCGTTCTGATCCCCGAGGATGCAGGCGGGGCCGATATGGGCCACCGCGCGGCGGGAATACTCGCCGAGGAGATGGGGCGGACGCTGGCTGCATCGCCTTATCTTTCGACCGCTGTAATCGCGGCATCCGTGCTGCGGCAAGCGGGACCACGCGCGGCCGGGTCCTTGCAGAGCATCGCGGCGGGTGAGGCGACCTATGCGCTGGCGCTGGATGAGGGGCCGAAGTTTGCGCCTGCGGCCACTGCGATGCGCGCGGAACGGCAGGGCAATGCGTTCCGCCTGTCAGGGGTCAAGGCGTTTGTCGCGGATGGATCAACGGCGGGTCGGGTTCTGGTTCTGGCGCGGACCGCTGGTGTGGCGGGCGATGCCGAGGGGCTGACCCTGTTCGATATCGACGCCGCCCGCGCGGGGCTGGACCGTCAGGCCTTGTCCACGATCGACAGCCGCGATCATGCGCGGCTGGTGTTCGACGGGGTCGCGGCGACAGGCGACGATATCATCGGCGATCTGGACGCAGGGCTTGCCGCACTGCGCCCCGGTGTGCAGGCAGGTCAAGCGGCGCTGGCCGCCGAACTCACCGGACTTGCCGGGGAGGCCGCCGCGATCACGCTGGGCTATCTGAAAGAACGCAAGCAGTTCGACCGCACCATCGGCAGTTTCCAAGCCCTGCAACACCGCGCCGCGCATCTATGGTCGGAAATCGAGGTGACGCTGAGCGCCATCGCCAATGCGGGCCGGGTGCTGGACGCGACGCCGGATGACGCCACGCTTGCCGTCTCGCTGGCCAAAGCGCGGGCCACGCAGACTGCGAAACTGGCGGTTTCCGAGGCGGTGCAGATGCATGGCGGGATCGGCATGACCGATGCCTATGACATCGGGTTTTTCATGAAACGCGCCCGTGTGGGGGCGGAATGGCTGGGCGATTACGGCCATCACGCCGCGATCATCGCCACGCTGCGCGGCTTTTGACAAAAGGGACATGAGATGACATCGACACTTTCACCCGCACATCTGTTTGATCTGACCGGCAAGGTCGCCCTTGTCACTGGCGGGGCCACCGGCATCGGGCGCATGGCCGCCGAAGGCTTGGCCGCTGCCGGGGCGCGGGTGCTGATCGCCAGCCGCAAGGCCGATGCCTGCGACGCGGTCGCGGCCGAGATCAACGGCATGGGTGTCGCGGGATCGGTTGAGGGGTTCGGCGGTGACGTGGCGACGGAGGATGGTATCGCGGCACTGGTGGCCGCGGTGCAGTCGCGCACCGACCGTCTGCATATCCTGATGAACAACGCAGGCCGCACTTGGGGCGCACCTTTGGGCGAGCATCCCTATGACGCATGGGACAAGCTCTTGCGCCTGAACGTCACCGGCATGTTCCACCTGACCCAAAGCCTGCTGCCGCTGCTGCTGGCGGCAAAAACCGATGATGACCCCGCCCGCGTGATCAATGTAGGATCGGTCATGGGAGATATTCCAAAGGGCACGATGACCTATTCCTATGCTGTGTCCAAAGGGGCCGTGCATCACATGACCCGCGTGCTGTCCAATGATCTGGCGCCACAGGGCATCACCGTCAACGCCATCGCACCGGGGCCTTTCGTGTCGAAAATGACCGCCTTTGCCTTGGCCGATGAGGAAGGCCGCCGCAAATCCGCGCAAGGCGTGCCGCTGGGTCGTGTCGGCACGCCCGAGGATATCGCAGGCGCGTTGCAATATCTGTGTGGGCGCGGTGGCGCGTATCTGTCGGGCGCGATCCTGCCCTTGTCGGGGGGGATGCAGTCGAACGCGCCGGGTAGCCTTTTCAACGAGGATCTGTAAAGCCATGACCCTGCCCGCCACCAAAACCGTCAGCCGCGCCGCGTTCGAGGCGATGATCGGCACCGAAGTCGGCGTCTCGGACTGGTTCACCATCACGCAGGCGCAGATCGACGCGTTCGCGGATTGCACCCATGACCACCAGTATATCCATGTCGACCCTGCCGCCGCCGCACAATCGCCCTTTGGCGGGACCATCGCGCATGGGTTCCTGACGCTGTCGCTGCTGTCGGCGATGGCCTATCAGATGCCCTCGATCGAAGGGGCGGTGATGGGCGTCAATTACGGGTTCAACAAGATCCGCTTCGTCTCGCCCGTCCGGTCGGGCGCGCGTATCCGGGGACGCTTCACGCTGGCCGAGTTGACGGATATCCGCCCCGGCGAGGTGCAGTTCATGATGCAGGTCACGGTCGAGATCGACGGGCAGGACAAGCCCGCGCTGGTCGCCGAATGGCTGTCTCGCCGCTATTTCAAGGGGGAAACCGCATGAGCATCCGGTTTGATGGCCGCGTGGCGATTGTCACCGGC
>NCJR01000176.1 GCA_002282555.1 Rhodobacterales bacterium 34-62-10 | reverse complement strand
CGGCTACGCCGACTTCGGTCAGTCGAACTTCACCAACATCGAGCGGCGCATCCAGCTCGGCAGTATGGCGCGCACCGAGGGTGGCAAGGCCGACGGTTCACACCTGGGCACCGGCATCACCGGCGGCTGGTGGTTTGATTTCGGCAGCCTGCGCACCGGCCCGTTCGCGAACGTGGAGTGGCAGACCGTCAAGGTCAACGGCTACAGCGAGAGCGGCATCGACAGCACCGCGATGTGGTTCGGGCGGCAGCAGCTTGGACGCCTCGCGCCGCGCGAAAGGCTTCATGTGGCGCGCGTGGTTGCGCAGGAAATAGCTGACCCGCTCGGGATCATGCTTGGACAATTCGCGCAGCCACCATGCCACGGATTTCTGGATGAACCATTCCGGATCATGCACATATCCCGCCGCCCATTCCAGCACCCGCTGGCGGATCGCCAGATCGGCGGGCTTGGGGTGGTTCTGCTTGGTCCAGGGCAGGGTGAAGACCATGGCCGCGCGACGCGTCCAGTGATGGGGCGATTTGGTCCAGGCTTCCAGCGCGTCCACGCGCGACGGATCGGCCAGCAGGCGTTTCTGCCCCGCGACGGCGGCGGCATCCGCAATCGCCCAGCTGTCAAACGTGGGCACCCATGATGCGATCAGCGCCCAGACGGCGGCATCATCCTTGATCCGCGCCTGTGTCAGCAGCTTGGCGGCGGCGATCTTTCCTTCGAACACATCCGATTGCCACAGCGCATCGGCCAGCGCCACGCGGGCGGGCACATCCATCCCCTCGCGCCAGCTTGTTGTCAGATCGGTGATCTGCGGCGTGGTCAGGCCAAGGTAGACGCGCGGCACCTTGTGGTATTCGGCCAGCCCCTTGGCGCGTTCGGCATCGGACAGGGCGACAAGCTGCGCCATGGCATCATCAAAGGTCATTCCACTGTCACCGATTTGGCCAGATTGCGGGGTTGGTCCACATCGGTGCCCTTGGCGACCGCCGTGTGATAGGCCAGCAGTTGTGCAGGCAGGGCATAAAGGATCGGGGTTAGCACCGCATCGACGCGCGGCATGACGATCACCTCCCATGTCTGCTCGGACGCCTCGGCCGCACCTTCGGCATCGGTGATCAGCATCACCTTGCCACCGCGGGCCATCACCTCCTGCATGTTGGACACCGTCTTGTCGAACAGCGCATCGCGCGGGGCCATCACGACCACGGGCATGGTCTTGTCAATCAGCGCTATGGGGCCGTGCTTGAGTTCACCCGATGCATAAGCTTCGGCATGGATATAGCTGATTTCTTTCAATTTCAGCGCCGCCTCCAGCGCCATCGGATACATCAGGCCACGCCCCAGAAACAGCACATCCGTCGCCTCGGACAGTTTGCGCGCGGCGGATTTGATCGATCCGCTCAGGTCAAGCGCGGCGTTCAGTGCCACAGGCAAAGCGCGCAGCGCGCTCAGGTGATCGGACAACTCCTCGCGGGTGATGCGGCCCCGCTGATGCGCCGCCTCCAGCGCCAGCAGCAGCAGCACCGTCAACTGGCAGGTAAAGGCCTTGGTCGAGGCCACGCCGATTTCGGCCCCCGCAAGGATCGGCAGCGCCAGATCGCTTTCCCGCGCGATCGAGCTTTCGGCCACGTTCACCACCGACAGGATGCGTGCGGCCTTGCCCTGACAAAAGCGCAGGGCGGCCAGCGTATCGGCGGTTTCCCCGGACTGGCTGACGAACAGCGCCACGGTGCGCGCCGGGATCGGCGGTTCGCGATAGCGGAATTCCGACGCGATATCGACATCGACAGGCAGGCCCGCCAGCTGTTCGAACCAGTATTTTGCCGTCATGCAGGCATAAAAGGCCGTGCCGCAGGCCACCAGCGACAGCCGGTCAACCTGCGTGAAGTCCACACCGTCCCCCGGCAGGCGGATCGTATCCCCCTCACCGGACAGATAGAACCGCAGCGCCTCGCCGATGACGCGGGGTTGTTCGGCGATTTCCTTGGCCATGAAGTGCTTGTGCCCGGCCTTGTCGACCTGTGCGGCCTCGATCTGGATTGTCTTGATGGGGCGGTTGGCCAGTTCGCCGCGCGCATCGCGAATCTCAAGGCTGGTGCGGGTCAGAACGGCGGTGTCGCCCTCTTCCAGATAGGTGATGCGGTCGGTCATCGGGGCCAGCGCGATGGCATCCGAGCCCACGAACATCTCGCCGTCGCCATGGCCGATGGCCAAGGGGCTGCCCTTGCGCGCGGCGATCAGCAGATCCTCCTCGCCCTCGAACAGAAAGACCAGCGCGAATGCCCCATGCAGCCGCGCGATGGTCTGGCGCGCAGCCTCGACCGGGTCCGCCCCCTGCGCCATGTGGTGCTGCGTCAGCAGGGCCACGGTTTCGGTATCGGTCTGGGTCACGAAATTCAGGCCAAACCCTGCCAGTTCGGTGCGCAGTTCGCGGAAATTCTCGATGATGCCGTTATGCACCACGGCCACGGGGCCGGCCTGATGCGGATGGGCATTGGTCACGGATGGGGCGCCATGGGTGGCCCAGCGGGTGTGCCCGATCCCGGCCTTGCCCGCCAGCGGGTCATGCACCAGCAGGTCGGACAGGTTCACCAGTTTGCCCACGGCGCGGCGGCGGTCCAGACGGCCATTGTTGACCGTGGCGATCCCCGCGCTGTCATAGCCGCGATATTCCAGACGCTTCAGCGCCTCAACCAGAAGGGGGGCCGCCTCATGACTGCCCAGAACGCCGACAATGCCGCACATCAGGTGTTATCCTTGTTTTTCTTGGCTTTACGGGCGCGCAGAATCTCCATGAGTTTCAGCGCCATCCCCGGTTTGATCTCTTGCCGCGCCCGCCCCAGCGCCAATGCGCCATCGGGCACATCGCTGGTGATGACCGATCCGCTGCCCGTCATGGCCGCGTGCCCCACGCGGACGGGCGCGACCAGCATGGTGTTGGACCCGATAAAGGCATCGCGCCCGATCTCGGTGTGATGTTTCATCACCCCGTCATAGTTGCAGGTGATCGTGCCCGCGCCGATATTCGTGCCCGCCCCGATGGTGGCATCTCCGATATAGCTCAGGTGATTGGCCTTGGCACCTTCATGCAGGAAGGCGTTCTTGATCTCGACGAAATTGCCGACATGCACGTCTTCCGCCAGTTCTGCGCCGGGGCGCAGGCGAGCATAAGGGCCGACAATGGCCCGCTGGCTGACATGGCAGCCCTCAAGGTGCGAAAAGGCACGGATACGCGCGCCGGATTCCACCGTCACGCCGGGGCCAAAGACCACGTTCTGCTCGACCACCGCATCGCGTCCGATGACGGTGTCATGGGCGAAATGCACCGTGTCGGGGGCGATCAGGGTCACGCCATCCTCCAGTGCCTGCGCGCGGGCGCGGGTCTGAAACGCGGCCTCGGCCTGCGCCAGTTCACTGCGGGTGTTGATGCCCATCGTCTCGGCCTCAGGGCAGGTCACGGCGGTGGCGGACAGGCCGCGGGCGCGGGCAATGCTGATGATGTCGGTCAGGTAATATTCGCCTGCCGCATTGTCATTGCCGACAGCCGCCACCAGATCGAACAGCGTCTTGGCATCCGCTGCGATAACGCCGCTATTGCATAGGGTTATGGCGCGTTCCTGATCTGTGGCATCCTTGAATTCCACGATCCGCTCCAGCCGGTCGCCCGCCATCACCAGACGACCATAGCGGCCCGGATCGGCGGCGTGGAAACCCAAGACCACGATGTCATGCTGTGCGCGCGCGGCCTGCATCGCCTCCAGCGTCTCGGCCCGGATCAGGGGTGTGTCGCCATACAGCACGATCACATCGCCATCGAACCCCGCCAGTGCGGGTGCGGCTTGCGCCACGGCATGGGCGGTGCCTAGTTGCGGCTCCTGCACCACGCAGACCGCATCCTCGTCCCAGTCGCGGGCGGCGGCGGCCACGGCATCGGCACCATGACCCGTCACCACGACGCAGGCCGATGCCTCCAGCGCAAAGCCTGCCTTCATCGCATGGACCAGCAGCGGTGCCCCCGCCAAAGGGTGCAGCACCTTGGGCAGGTCCGAATTCATCCGCGTGCCCATGCCGGCCGCCAGAATGACAAGTGCTGTGTTCATGCTGTTTCTCTTTGCCCTTTTGGTGCGCCCGTTTTATCCGGTTGGCCCAAGGGTGCAAGGTCGCATCGGATCACGTCTGATTGCGGGATATGACAGGCGTCGGCGGCATCACGCCGGAAAGGGCAGAGACATGAGAACGGTGATTTTCGATCTGGATGGCACATTGGCGGATACAAGCGGCGATCTGATCGCGGCGGCCAATGCCTGTTTCGCCCAGATGGGCGAGGGTGAGGTGCTGAGCGTCGCCACGGATGCGGGCACGGCACTGCGCGGGGGCCGGGCGATGCTGCGGCTGGGGCTGGTGCGGATTGGCCGGACGCATGAGATCGACACGATCATCGACCAGTTCTACCCGGTGCTGCTGGACGCTTATGGGGCCGCCATCGACACCCATACGGTGCTTTATCCCGGCGCGATGGACGCCGTGGCGCGGCTGACCCGCGACGGCTATGCCGTGGGCATCTGCACCAACAAGCCCGAAGGGTTGGCCCAGACGCTGATGACCCGGCTTGGGGTGCGCGATGCTTTCGCCTCGCTGGTGGGGGCCGATACGCTGGCGGTGCGCAAGCCCGATGCCGCCCCGATGATCGAAGCGGTGCGGCGCGCCGGCGGCGATCCGGCCCGCGCGCTGTTGGTCGGCGACACGGTGACGGACCGCGAAACTGCACGCGCGGCGGGCGTGCCGTCGGTCCTGGTCACCTTTGGACCGGGGGGTGAAGATGTGGCGGCGCTGGAGCCCGAGGCCCTGATCGG
>NCJR01000537.1 GCA_002282555.1 Rhodobacterales bacterium 34-62-10 | reverse complement strand
CAATGCGGACGATCTGATCATCGAACGCGACGGAGCCCGCGTGCTGATCGACGAGATGAGCCTGGAATTCCTGCGGGGCTCGGAGATCGACTTTTCGACCGAACTGATCGGCGCGGCCTTCAAGATCAAGAACCCAAACGCGACCGCTGCCTGCGGCTGCGGAACCAGTTTTTCGGTCTGAAGAAGCCCTGAAAAACTCCAACCATTGCTCCAACGGCGAGGGCGAAAACTCCAACGGCGTTGGAGTTTTTTCCTATTTTCGGAAGGTAGCGCCTGCCGCTGGGGGATGGCTTAGACGGAGCGCGCAGGTGCGCTAGTCTCTGCCCCAGCAAGATGAGGGGACATGCCATGCCATCGCCGACGTCATTCAAAGTCCACGTTCCAGAGGCAAAGCTCGCCGAAATCCGCGCCGGTGTCGCGCGCTATAAATGGTTCCCGGCACCGGCCAATGAGCAGGGCTTTGCCTATGGCATGTCGACACCGGTGATGAAGGACATCCAGCGCTACTGGCTGGAGCAGTATGACTGGCGGGCGGCGGAGGCGGAGCTGAACCGCTGGCCGCAGTTCATTGCCGAAGTGGACGGGCTGCCCATCCATTTTGTGCATGTGGTGGGCGAGGCGAAGGGCAAGCGCCCGTTGCTGATCACCCATGGCTGGCCGGGCAGCATCTATGAGTTCTGGCAGGCGATTGGCCCGCTGGCCTTTCCGAGCCAGCATGGCGGCAAGGCGGAGGATGCGTTTGACCTGATCATCCCGTCCCTGCCCGGCTATGGCTTTTCGGGTAAGCCTGCCTCCCCCATCGGCCAGCGGGCCACAGCCGCGATGTGGGACAAGCTGATGCGGGAGGTGCTGGGCTATTCCAGCTATCTGGCGCAGGGCGGAGATTGGGGCTCGATGGTCACGTCGTGGATCGGCAAGAACCATGGCACCCATGATGGCAAGGGCGGCGCGAAGGCGATCCACCTCAATATGATGGGCTTCCGGCCGACCCCGGCCATTCCTCAG
>NCJR01000536.1 GCA_002282555.1 Rhodobacterales bacterium 34-62-10 | reverse complement strand
GAAGTCCCGCGCCATGAGGCGCTGCCCCAGCAGTTTCACACAGTGCATCTTCGTTTCGACGCGGCTTCGGCGGTGGTATCCGCTCCATCGTCGCCAGAGAGCACGACCGAGGTATTTCGATGCCCGCAGCGCTTCGTTTCGTGCGATCGCGCCGGCGGTGACGGTCTTCCACGGCTTGGCATTCTTGCGAGGCGGAATGACAGCGCGGGCGCCGCGGTCAGCGATTGCATCGTGGCATTTGCGGGTGTCGTAGGCACCGTCGGCAGTGACGCTGCTGATCTGCTCGTACGCTGGGATCTGGTTGAGCAGGTCGGGTAAGACCGGTGCATCGCCGATATGGCTCCCTGTGACCTCGACTGCGCGAACCTCCAGTGTTTCCTCGTCGATCCCGAGATGGATCTTGCGCCAGACGCGCCGTTTGGGTCCACCATGCTTGCGGGCGTGCCACTCGCCTTCGCCCTCGACTTTGATACCCGTGCTGTCGATCAGCAGGTGCAGCGGCCCCTTGGAGCCGCGATACGGGATGTTCACGGCCAGGGTCTTCTGGCGGCGGGACAGGGTGCTGAAGTCGGGCACCGCCCAGTCGAGGCCGACCAGCCGCAGTAGGCTTTCGACGAAGCCTGTCGTCTGCCGAAGCGCCATGCCGAACAGCACCTTCATCGAAAGGCATGTCTGGATGGCGGCATCGCTGTAGGTCTGCTGGCGGCCACGCCTACCTGTCGGCGCGGCATCCCAGCTCATCTCGGGATCGAACCAGATCGTCAGCGAGCCGCGGCGCTTGAGCGCTTCATTGTAGGCTGGCCAATTCCTGGTCCTGTAGGTCGGGGGTGTAGGTCTGCTCATGTATCCCAGCTACCACGCTGGATTCATGAGATGAATCCCACACGGGATTTGTGCAACAGAGCCCCCAAGCGATGGTGTTCTATCGCGCCAGGGCCTTCATACAAATGTTTGCAAGAACTGCCGGCAAAATCGCTGATCACAGGGTCGGGTGCGGGTTTTTAC
>NCJR01000535.1 GCA_002282555.1 Rhodobacterales bacterium 34-62-10 | reverse complement strand
ACTGGGCCGCGACAAGTTTCCCGGTGAAACCCACGCCTATTCCGTGGCTTGGGCGGATCACGAGATCGACGAGGTTCTGGCCAATTCCGACAAGGTGATCTTCAACACCGCCAATCAGCTGCGCCGGTTTGAGGCGGTCAGCCGTGGCCACACGCGCGGGTTGCGCGTCAATCCCGGTGTCTCGACCTCGACCTTCGATCTGGCCGATCCCGCGCGCCCCTTCAGCCGTCTGGGTGAACATGACCCCGCCGTGATCGCGCCCGTGCTGGATCAGATCAGCGGCTTCATGTTCCACAACAATTGCGAAAACGCCGATTTCGACCGGTTCGACGCGATGCTGGGCAGTATCGAGCAGCGCTTCGGCCATCTGATCCGCAAGATGGAGTGGATTTCGCTTGGCGGCGGCATCCATTTCACCGGCGAAGGCTATCCGCTGGACCGTCTGGCCGAACGCCTCAAGCGCTTCGCAGGCCAGAACGAGGTGCAGGTCTATCTTGAGCCCGGCGAGGCGGCGATCACCAGATCGACCACGCTGGAACTGACCGTGCTGGACACGCTCTATAACGGCAAGAACCTCGCCATCGTCGATAGCTCGATCGAGGCGCATATGCTCGATCTGCTGATCTACCGCGAAAGCGCGAAGGTGGCCCCGAATGAGGGGCCCGAGGAATGGATGATCTGCGGCAAATCCTGCCTTGCCGGGGATATTTTCGGCGAATTCCGCTTTCCGGCCGCGCTCAAACCCGGTGACCGGATCAGTATTCAGGACGCCGCCGGATACACGATGGTCAAGAAAAACTGGTTCAACGGCGTGAAAATGCCCGCCATCGCCATCCGTGAGTTGGACGGCACCGAACGTCTGGTGCGCGACTTCGGCTATGACGAGTTCGTCGCCGCCCTGTCGTGATTGAACGGTCGTGATCGCCCGCGCCGGGTATGGCGCTTTTCCTGCAACTGGAACCTTAAAGGAGGTCTGGTGACACCATGAAACGCAACGTGCTTATCA
>NCJR01000175.1 GCA_002282555.1 Rhodobacterales bacterium 34-62-10 | reverse complement strand
TTTCAACCGGCTCGGCCCATTCGCGGTGATGATCTTTCAACCGCCGCTTGTAGCGGCGCAACTGCTTGTCCATCTTCTCGTTGCAGGCGTCAAAGGCGGCGTAGATCTCGGTTGCATGGGCCTTGGCCGCGGCTGTCAGACCGCTGGAAAGATGGACGGTTGCCTCGCAGACGAATTCATGTGCGGACTTCGAGAAGACGACGGTCGCATCGGTGGGACGCTGCGAATACTTCGCCATCACGATCCCCATCTCATCCTTCACATGCGTCTGAAGGGCCTCGCCGATGTCGATTTGCTTGCCACTGATCTGATAGCGCATCATGTCTCCTTTGCATGACAAACCGGGGTGCGTCCGTGGCTGTCCCGCCGCGGTTCCATCACGCCCGAATGCTGGATTGTGACCCTCGTGCAGTTCGCCCCCGGCCCTGCCAAAGCGGAAAGGCGACCAATGATACAGGGGCTGCGAACACGACTGTCATACCCCCATTGGAGGGGAAGGCATGGGGGTCTGTCAATGACAACAAATGGACAGGTGGCTGCTTGCGCGCACAAGATCGTTTCCCGGCAGCACGTTCTCAGGAGATACGGAAACTTTCGCCCAAATAGACGCGGCGCACATTCTCGTTTTGCACCACTTCATCCGGGGTTCCGGACATCAGGACCTTGCCGTCATGCAGGATATAGGCGCGGTCCACGATCTCGAGGGTTTCGCGCACGTTGTGGTCGGTGATCAGCACCCCGATCCCACGTTTCCTGAGATCGGCGACCAGATGACGGATATCGCCGACGCTGATCGGGTCGACGCCGGCGAAGGGTTCGTCCAGCAGCAGATATTTCGGATTGGCCGCCAGACAGCGTGCAATCTCGACCCGCCGCCGTTCACCACCTGACAGGGCCAGTGCCGGCGCACGGCGCAGATGTTCGATAGAGAATTCGGACAGCAGTTCTTCCAGCCGCTCGCGTCGCTTGTGACTGTCCTTGACTGAAATATCGAGGATGGCGCCGATATTGTCCTCGACCGACAGGCCGCGGAAGATCGACATTTCCTGCGGCAGGTAGCCGATCCCCATCTTGGCGCGGCGATACATGGGGAGGTTTGTCACATCCTGCCCGTCGATCGTCACCTCGCCGCCTTCGGGGTAGACCAGACCAGCGATGGCATAAAAAGTCGTGGATTTACCCGAACCGTTGGGTCCAAGCAGGGCGACCACTTCGCCGCGGTTCAGTTCCATGCTGAAATCACGGATCACGACACGCTTCTTGTAGCTTTTGCGAAGCTGTTTGACCCGAAGGCCTGAATTTCCCTCAGTCACGGTCAGTTGCGGTTTGGCCATGTTCAATCGGCCCCGCGCAGGATTGTCTTGACCCGACCGTCCATCTGCGCGGTCCCATCTTCCAGATTGACGCGCATCAGATCCGAGGTCAGGGCACTGGCCCCTTGGGTCAAAAGGACATTGCCGGTCATGATGACCTGCCCGTCATCGACGTTGTAATCCGCGCGTTCCGCCTCGGCTGCGTCCGCTCCGCTGACCAGCGTCACGCCGCCCGTCGCCTCCAAGCGCGCGATGCGCGCCTGCTGCCCTTCGGCTGCTTCGGCGTAAACGACCAGCACGCGCGGTGCGGCCAGCCGCATCTCGCCTTGAATGATCACAACATTGCCGGTGAAGATGGCCGTGCCGTCCTGCTGGCTGACCGAAAGGCTGTCGGCCGTCACTTCGACCGGAAGAGACGTGTCTTGCTGGATCGCCCCGAAAGCAAGGTTCGTGGTCTGAGACAGAGCACCAGTTCCATGTACGGAAAGGCCGATGACGAGGATCAGCGCAGGCAACGACATCGTTTTGATCAGGGAGGGACTTCCGAACGGCACAGGGTTGGTCTTTCTCAGTTTCCCGGATCATATATCAGCTTGACGCCATTTGTGAAAAACAAATGGACATCACCGGTCTGCGGATCCGATGTCATCGTCATTTTCCCGGCATCCAATTGACCGGGGGGGCCTTTTCCCGTTATCGCTCCGGCGGATTCCGCCGCGATCTCGCGCATGCTTGTGGTCAGTTCCTCGGTCTCGATCCGGTAGCCGGTCGAACTTGTCAGAACCACATCTCCTTGCAGGATGGCGATACCCTCGGCGTCACTGACGGTGCCCAGGATCGATGTGATGTTGATTTGCCCGCCGCCAGCCAGATCGATCTTTGCGGCCATGGTATCAGCGATCACCCGTTCGGGCTGTTCCGGGTCGACCCGAGCGCTGGTGGCTACAAAGGCGACAAGGTGCCCATCCTGGGTCGCACCGGCAAAGGTCGGCTGATTGATCTGCTGGCTTCCGGTCCGGCTTTCAAGATCGGCGCGATCCGCAGGAATGGGGCGCGTCGGATCAATGGTCCGCGACAGCAGGAACAAGGTGGACAGCAAGGCCAGCGCTGTTAGGGGCAGAATGATCTTCAGCCAGCTGATGACACGGGACCGAAGGTTGTCGCGCAACGCCATGCGTCAACCCAAGCCCACGCGCAGGCAGTCGTGGATGTGCAAAAGACCTATGGCTTGCCCCGGTCTTTCAGGATCAATGACGAATAGGCATGTGATCTTGCGCTCATTCATCACGCCCACCGCAGCCTCGGCCAGCGCATCGGGCGCGATGGTGCGGGGGTTGCGTGTCATCACATCGCCTGCTGACAGGGACAAAAGGCCGTCCATATGGCGGCGCAGGTCGCCATCCGTGATGATCCCCGTCAACAGGCCCGCGTCATCGGTCACACCGACCACGCCAAAACCCTTGCGGCTGATTTCCAGTAACGTGTCGCCCATGGGCGCGGTGCCACGGACCAACGGCAGAGCCGCACCCTCATGCATGAGATCACGCACGCGACTGAGTTGTGCGCCCAACTTGCCGCCGGGATGGAAGTTGCGGAAATCCTCGGGGCGGAACTGCCGGTGCTCCATCAACGCCACGGCCAGTGCATCACCCAGCGCCAGCGTCATCGTGGTCGAGGTGGTCGGCACCACGCCTGTCCCGCAAGCTTCGTCAGCACGGGGCAGGGTGATGGCAACATCCGATTGTTTGAGCAGGGTCGAATCAGCTCTGCTTGCCACGCCGATCATCGGAATCCCGAAGCGGCGCGAATAGGCGATCATATCGGCCAGTTCAGGCGTCTCACCTGAATTGGACAGCATCAGCAGCACGTCATCGGGCGTCAGCATCCCCAGATCGCCGTGGCTGGCCTCGGCCGGATGGACGAACTGCGCGGGCGTGCCTGTGCTGGCCAGTGTCGCCGCAATCTTGCGCGCCACATGGCCGGACTTGCCCATACCCGACACGATCACGCGACCGCGCGCGCCCAGCATCAGATCAACGGCCTTCGCGAATTCGCCACCAAGCCCTTCGGCAAGTTGCGTCAGCCCCTCAGCCTCGGTGCGGATGACGCGGCGGGCGGTGTCCAGAAATGTCTGAGCCTTGTCCATCAATGTGCGAAAATGTCCTGTTCTGGCCAACCGGCAAGGTCCAGTTTCGCGCGCATCGGGAGGAAATCGAAGCAGGCCTGCGCCAGATCGACCCGCCCTTCGCGCGCCAGCATCATGTCAAGAACACCCTTCAGTCGATGAAGATACAGCACATCGGATGCGGCATAGTCCATCTGGGCGGCTGTCAGTTCAACCGAACCCCAGTCGCTTTGCTGCTGCTGCTTGGACACATCCACACCGACCAGATCCTGCAACAGGTATTTCAGACCGTGGCGGTCGGTAAAGGTGCGCACCAGCTTGCTGGCGATCTTGGTGCAATAGACAGGCTGTGCCAATGCACCAAAGGCATTGTACATCGCGGCGATGTCGAAGCGACCGAAGTGGAACAGTTTGAGGACATCGGGATTTTCCAGCAAGGCGGCCAGGTTGGGTGCCTGTGTTTGGCCGATCTCGATCTGCACGATATGCGCGTGCCCGTCCCCGCCCGACAGTTGCACCACACAAAGCCGGTCGCGATGCGGGTTGAGACCCATCGTTTCGCAGTCGATGGCGACAATAGGCCCAAGATTGAGGCCATCCGGAAGGTCGTTCTTGTAAAGGTGGTTGGTCATTTCATTCCCATGGCAAGCGGAGCGTAGCCCTTCGGAAACCAGCCGTATCCAGACGAGCGTTTCTGATCCAGAGCGGACGTTCCCATTTTTGTCGGCTGCAACAGCATCAAGCCAAGCTGCGGCGCCGACGGGTCATATCACGCCCTGTTGGGCATGGTGATGCGCAGACGTTTCCAAGCAAAAATCAGGGTGCAGAGACGGTGTCAAGCTATCTGCAAGCGATCAGCAGAAGTCGCGCCGGGGTGCGGGGCATCGGCGTCCCAGACGATCCGCCCGCCACAGATGGTCTTTGTGACATGAAGGCTGCTGATCTTGTCTAGTGGCACCGCTTCGATATCGCCAGACAGCACCACCACATCGGCCAGATAGCCGGGGCGCAGCATCCCCTTGCGGTCTTCGGTATGTTCGGCATAGGCGCCGCCGATCGTATAGGCGGCCAGCGCATCACGGAGGCTGACCGTCTCGACCTGCGCGCCGTCATAGGGCGCGCGCGTCACCGCCGCCTGGATCGAACGTAGCGGGTTGATATCCGCCACTGGCCAGTCCGAGGCAAAAACGATCTGTGCGCCTGCATCGCGCAAGGTACGTGTCAGATAGGCGTCGCGCCAACGATCCCGCCTGATCTTGTCCAGTGTCGGGAAAAGTGGGAAATCCAGCGCTCCCGGCGGGTGGGATGGCTGCACCGAGGCAACAACGCCCATCTCCACAATACGGGGAATATCAGCGCGGTCGATCAATTCGATATGTTCGATCCTGTGCCGCGTATCGCGGGTGCCATTGGCCTGCCGCGCCGCCTGATAGCCGTCCAGT
>NCJR01000534.1 GCA_002282555.1 Rhodobacterales bacterium 34-62-10 | reverse complement strand
GGGCGGGGCAAAGCTTTATCCCTTCCGCCCGCAGCGCCTCGATCACGTCGGCTTCCGGTTCATCAATCACCCGGTCAGGCTCCATTGTTGCGCCGATCACCACCTGTCCCCCGCGCGGCACAAGATACACATGCCCCGCGCGCACCACCCGCCGCGGCGCTCCAGCGCCTGCCGCAACCGAGAGCATCTGCCCGGCATGGCAGTCGATATCGTCGAGAGCGGTGTCCCAATTCACCAGGCTGTAGAGCCCGCCCTGTTCTTCCACTTTGATAACGGCAGTTTCCCATCCAGCCGCTGCCACAATGGCGTCATGCCCCTCCAGCACAACCCGCCCGCCTCGAGATTTGAGCGGCGCAGGCGTGTTTACAAAGGTCACACGCGGGTTTGCTGTCAGCGCGGTGAGCAACGCCGTCACCGTCCGGCGATTGTCGACGCGCGTGTCCGTCTCAAGCTCGAGCCCGCTCAAAACCTCGCGAGAAAGTGCCGGCTCCAGCCTGCAAACGTCTTCGGCGCCGAGCGCTTTGTACGCCACGCCCCGTGCAGCCAACACTTCGCCGATCGCCTGGAGATGCGCCGCTTCGCCCGCATCCGTTGCCACCGCCAGAGCCGGTGCCGGCTCAAAGCCGGACGGCAGCCCGGAAACACTCTCAATATCGGCGGAAAAGCGAGGCCATAGCTGCGCACTCTCCAGGCAGAGATCAAACAGGCGGGGATGAACGCCCGCTTCTGCGGCGGCCTCAAACGCCGGCGCAATCATACCCGCAGCCGCCCAGCTGGCGCCGCGCCCGCATTCCCGTGTGTCAAAAAGGGTGACCCGTACGCCCCGGCGAAACGCCAGCTCGAAGGCAATGCTCAGCCCGATGATCCCCCCGCCAATAATGGCGACGCGCGGTTGAGCGGAAGAGGTTCGTAAACCGGTCTTGAACATGGGCGCCTTTTAGGCGCGCCGCGTCAGTACGAAAAGTGGGCGACCTGTAGCCCGGTCTCGGTCATCCAGAAGCTGCAGAAAGCTTC
>NCJR01000533.1 GCA_002282555.1 Rhodobacterales bacterium 34-62-10 | reverse complement strand
AGAGGCTGCTGCAGGGCAGGAAGTGTTCCGCAAGGTGGTGAATATCTCATCCATCGCGGGGACCGGCGGTAATGCCGGCCAGATCAACTACGCCGCCGCCAAGGCCGGTGTTCTGGGTGTCACCCGGACGATGGCCAAGGAATGGGGCCGTTACAAGGTCAACGTCAACGCGGTGGCCTTTGGCCCGATCCGCACGCGGCTGACCGAAGGCAGCGCCGCGGGCGACAGCACAATCAAAGTGGAAGACCGCGAAATCAAGGTCGGCGTGAACCCCGATCTCTTGTCCCAGATGGAGCGCATGATTCCGCTGGGCCGGGTCGGCACCCCGCAAGAGGCCGCTGGCGCGGTCTATTTGTTCTGTACGCCCGAATCTAACTTCATTTCGGGTCAGCACATCATTTGCGGCGGCGGCTTCACGATCTGACCCACGCCAGCCAAACCACGTATTCGAGCCTTGGCTGGCGACCGGCATTTCCGGCGGCCGTATGACGATTGCCCGGACGGGATTCGCCACAAATTCCAATCCAACGCGTTCGGGAGGATTGACTCATCGGCACCAATTACCTAACAGGTGTTAGTTAGGCAGTATACCGTAAAGAGACCCCATGGCGAATACCTCAGCGAGCAAGCTCAACGAGATCCCCCGGAGGGCGGTCGGGCGTGATGGCGTGCTGGATGTTGCGGCGCGGCTCTTCCGCGAACAGGGCTATGGGTCCGTGTCACTCAGAAAAATCGCCGAGGCCGCTGGAATCAAGGCGGGCAGCATATATTACCATTTTGGCTCCAAGGACGAGATCGTCGCGCGCGTTCTGGATGCAGGTATTCAGGTCGTTCATGAGAGCATGCGCCAAGCCGTTTCCGCCTTGCCCGAGGGCACCGGCGCCGAGGCGATCCTGCGGGCAGCGATCGGGGCGCACCTGCGCGCGCTTCTGGACGTCAGCGATTATTCCTCGGCCAATGTGCGCATTTTCGGGCAGGTGCCGCAATCCGTCCGCGATGCCAATCTGCACACGCGC
>NCJR01000174.1 GCA_002282555.1 Rhodobacterales bacterium 34-62-10 | reverse complement strand
GCACTACGGGCGGCAACCACAGAAGTGATTACATCGGCGCACGGGCCCTGCTGAGCGGCCTGCCAAAGGTCAAATGGCTACTCGGGGATCGCGGCTATGATGCCGATTGGTTCAGAGAAGCGTTGCAGGACAAGGGGATACGCGCCTGCATCCCAGGCCGAAAGAAGCGCAAGACGCCGGTCAAATACGACAAGCGGAGATACAAGCGGCGCAATCGCATTGAGATCATGTTCGGAAGACTCAAGGACTGGAGGCGTGTGGCCACCCGATATGACCGATGCCCGAAGGTTTTCCTTTCGGCCATCGCCCTCGCCGCCCTCGTCATCTACTGGCTATGAATCCTGACCCTAGGCAACTGAGCGCGGGTCTGCACGGCATGGCAGTGAATTCTTTTGTAACGCTTTGTAACGGTGGGGCCAATCGTGCAGCTTTTCGTCTTATCAGGTTCTCCAATCCGCTGGAGGTTCGGAACGTGGTTTCGCGCTGTCCTGAGAAGACCAGCATGCTTTTTTTCAAGGCCATCGACGTCTTTGAAGCGGATGCCCGCTTGGCAAAAAAATGGGCCAACCTGACGGTGGTTGGCGCGGATTACGCCTCTCCGCCGGCCCGTTACCATCACAAGTTTCTGAATTGACCTTCGCGCGTTTTATCGACACACGACCAACATGGCATGGCTATATCGAAATTTCGATGTTCAAGCGGTTTTGAGACCGGCAGGTTTATTGCTGCTGACAATCATGCTGTTGCTCCAGGCGATACTTCCCGCTTCAGCATCCAATTCGCTGCAATGCCATACCCGCCATCAAGTCGAAGCCGAGCACGCCGGCGACTGCACGATGCACGCGGCTCAGCCAGATGACACGGCACATATCAGCTCTCAAACCGATGATGAGTCCGGCAGCGCCATGCACTGCGGGCCGTCGATGTGCAGCGTTTATGTATCCTTTGATGTGTCGACACACGCTCCTGTGAGCACTCTGCTGGCCACGGATCTTTTGGCCGAAGGCGGCGCGGTGCTTCCGCTACATTTGGGAACCACTCAAGACCGTCCTCCGCGCAACATCTGATCGACTGCCTGACGCGTGGTCGCATCCTGCGATCATGCGATGCTGATTGATTGGAAGCGGCACCTGTGCAGGAGCCGAAATTGAGGTAAACATGCGTGGACGATATTCGGCCCTGGCCGTTCTGGCGCTTGCTGCGGGCGCGGCAGGCGGGATTTATCTGGAAAGGGTTCACCTGAACCCGGCAGGCACGACCGACGTGGCCGGGCCGGACATTCTGTACTGGGTTGCTCCGATGGACCCGAACTTCAGGCAACCCGGCCCCGGCAAGTCGCCCATGGGGATGGATCTGATTCCGGTCTACTCTGGGCAGGAAGAAGCGGGCGATCCCGCAGAAGTGACTTTGTCCACTGGCGAGATCAATGCAATCGGTGTGCGCACGGCGATCACCAAGACGTCCGAGATTGCAAGGCGGATCGAGACGGTCGGCTTCGTCGGCTACGATGAACATTTGACCAGCCACATTCACACCCGTGTCGAGGGCTGGATCGAGGCGCTCAACGTGCGGGCTGTCGGCGACCCCGTCGAGAAGGGCGATACCCTGTTCGAGATGTTCTCGCCCGTGATCGGATCGTCCAGCAGCGATCTGGTCCGCGCGATCGAGGCAGGCGACAAGAGGATCATCGACGCTGCGCGAAACGCCCTGCGCAGTCAGGGAATGTCCGATGAGCAGATCACCCGGATCGAAGCGAGCGGCACGCCTGAGCGCAACCTCGAAGTTCTGGCGCCACAGGACGGCGTCGTCATCTCGCTTGATGCGGCAGACGGGATGTTCCTGCAACCAGGAACCCGTGCCGTCTCGCTGACTGATCTCAGCGCCGTCTGGCTGATCGTCGACGTGTTCGAGCGGGACATCGCCCGGCTGACCGAAGACATGCGTGCCGTTGCCACGTTCGACCATCTGAGTGGCCGCACCTTCGAAGGGGAAATCGACTATGTCTACCCCGAGCTCGATCCCGAGACGCGCACCCTGCCTGTGCGTCTGCAGTTCGACAATTCCGAAGGGCTCCTGCGGCCCAACATGTTCGGCACGGTCAGCCTGATCCCGATCGACACGCGCATGGCGCTGACCGTTCCGACCGAAGCGATCATCCGCACCGGCTCCGCCGAACGCGTCATCCTGAAAACCGGCGACGGTACTTACAAGCCGCGTCTCATCACGACGGGGCTGCACGACGAATTCGGCGAAGGCGGGCGCACCGAAGTGGTTCAGGGCCTCGCTCCGGGCGAAGAGGTCGTCGCGTCGGCGCAATTCCTGCTCGACAGCGAAAGCGCGCTGAGCGCCGGATTGATGCGCATGGCGCCAACGGACGACGCGCCGGCCGACGGGACGGGCGCGTTGATCGCACTGGACCGAGAGGCGCGGATCGCGACGATCCGGCACGGCGCCCTCGACGCGCTGGACTGGCCTGCAATGAGCTCGCGCTTTGCGGTGCGCGCGGATGTCGCGCTGGATGGTTTGAAGATCGGCCAGCAAGTCGTCTTTCGCGTCGCGCGCGGCGCGGACGGGCTGCTGGGGCTCATCTCGCTGGGGAGCGATGACGGTGTTGCGGCAACAGGCAACGGAAGGGTTGTCGCAATCACCGCCGATGGAAAGCTGACGCTTGCCCATGATCCCATTCCAGAACTTGGCTGGCCTGCGATGCAGATGGATATGCCCGTCGCGGGGTTCGACCCCGCTTCGGTTCCGCTGGACGCCCCAGTCGAATTTGATCTGTCCAAGGGCCAGGACGGCGTGTTCACGGTGGTGGCCGTTCGCGGCAAAGGCACGGACAGCGGCGACGACATCGCACAGGACATGACGATGACGGATTCTGTGGCCAAGACCACCCCGGAGGCAGGCAAGACACCGCCCATAACCGTACCCGGCAGCATCGACGCCGTCGATCCAGCCACGCGAACGGCAACCATCACGCATGGCCCGATCACCGAAACCGGGATGCCCGGCATGACGATGGATTTCGCGATTGACTCATCGGTGGACGCTTCAGCCCTGCCCGAGGGCCGTGAGGTCACCCTGAAGTTTCGGCAAAATCCTGACTTCTCAATGACCCTTGTGGGCATCACAGATGGGGCAGGCGAATGATCCGCGCCATCATCCAGGCCTCGATCGCCAACCGCGTTATCATACTCGCACTGGCAATCATGATGGGCGTCGTCGGCGTCTGGGCCATCCGCTCGACCCCAGTGGACGCCATTCCCGATCTGTCGGACGTGCAGGTGATCGTGCGCACCCCCTATGCCGGTCAGGCGCCGCAAGTCGTCGAGGATCAGATCACCTATCCGATTGCGACGGCGATGCTGGCAGTGCCCGGCGCCAGCGCCGTACGCGGCTTTTCGTTTTTCGGCGACAGCTATGTCTACGTGGTTTTCGAGGATGGCACAGATCTGTACTGGGCACGTACACGGGTGCTGGAATATCTGGGGCAGATTACCGCGAACCTGCCCGAAGGCGTATCGCCGCAGCTTGGCCCGGATGCGACTGGCGTAGGCTGGATCTATCAATATGCCCTCATTGATCGCACCGGCGGACACGATCTGTCCGAACTGCGCACATTGCAGGACTGGTTCCTGAAATACGAATTGCAGACCGTCGATGGCGTGTCCGAGGTGGCCACGATCGGCGGTATGGTCAAGCAGTATCAGGTCGTCATCGATCCGAACAAACTGCGCGCCTACGACGTGACGCTCGCCCAGATCCGCAGCGCCATCGAGGACGCAAACCGCGAGACCGGCGGCAGCGTGATCGAGATGGGCGAGGCCGAGTACATGGTCCGCTCTACCGGCTACATCAACGAGTTGCCCGACCTTGCAAAGGCCCCGCTGATGGTGAACGCGCGGGGGGCGGCCGTCACATTGGGGGACGTGGCCGACATCCGACTCGGCCCCGAGATGCGCCGCGGCGTGGGCGAATTCAATGGCGAGGGCGACGCGGTGGGCGGCGTCGTCATCCTGCGCTGGGGCGGCAACGCGCTGGCCACCATCAAAGCCGTCGAGGCGCGCATCGAAGAGCTGCGTACAAACCTGCCCGAGGGGGTCGAGATCGTCACCACCTATAACAGGGCGGGGGTGATCGAACGCGCCATCGACAACCTGCGCAAGAAGCTGACCGAGGAATTCATTGTCGTCATTCTGGTCTGCGCCGCGTTCCTTCTGCACATTCGCTCATCGCTGGTCATTCTGGTGTCGTTGCCACTGGGCATTTCCGCCGCCTTCATCGTCATGAAATTTCAGGGCGTAAACGCCAACATCATGTCTCTGGGCGGGATTGCCATCGCCATCGGCGCGATGGTGGATGCGGCCATCGTGATGATCGAGGCCATGCACCGACGGCTGGAAAAGGAGAAACTGACCAACGAGAACCGCTGGCGAATCGTCAGCGAATGCGCCTCAGAAGTGGGACCGGCACTGTTCTATTCCCTTGCGATCATCACCGTCAGCTTCCTGCCCGTCTTCGTGTTGGAAAGCCAGGAAGGACGGTTGTTCAAACCGCTGGCCTTCACCAAGACCTACGCGATGGCCGCGGCGGCGATTCTATCCATCACGCTTGTGCCGGTACTGATGGGGTATTTCGTGCGTGGGCACATCGTGCCCGAGCGAAAGAACCCGCTGAACCGGATTATCATCTGGATCTACCGCCCGTTTCTGGATGCCGCCGTCGCCTGGCCCTGGGCGACGACACTGCTGGCGGGTCTGGTGGTGGCGTCGATGTGGTGGCCCTTGCAGCGGATCGGAAGCGAGTTCATGCCCGAATTGAACGAGGGCGATTTTCTCTACATGCCGACACTCTATCCGGGCATCTCCATCGGAAAGGCGCATTTGGCAAGCTGGGCCGTGCGGACACCGCAACCGACCCCGCGCCCCTGACGATGATCGAAACGACAATCCAGCTGAAGCCCGAGGCGGAGTGGCGCACGGGCATGACCATGGAAGGAATCCGCAATGCTCTGGACAAGGCCGTGCAGATTCCCGGCGTGACCAACGTCTGGATCCAGCCCATCAAGAACCGCATCGACATGCTGGCCACCGGCATCAAGACGCCGGTGGGCGTCAAGATCTCCGGCGCCGATCTGCGCGTGATCGAAGAGATCGGGATCGAGGTGGAACGTGCTGTCGCCAGCGTGGAAGGCACCGCGTCGGCCTATGCCGAACGGCCGATCGGCGGACGTTTCATCGAGATCACGCCCGACCGCGATGCGGCCGGGCGCTATATGATGAGCGTGCGGGACGTTCAGGACGTTGTTCAGACCGCCATCGGCGGGATGCAGGTCTCGGAATCCGTCGAGGGGCTGGAGCGCTATCCGATCAATATGCGCTATCCGCAGGAATGGCGGGACAGTCCCGAAGCCTTGCGCGATCTGCCCGTCGTCACACCGTCGGGCGCGCATATCCCGCTGGGGGCGTTGGCCGAGGTAAAGATCGTTGACGGTCCTGCCATGATCCGTTCCGAAAACGCCCGGCGCACCGGGTTCGTCTTTATCGATATCGCCGGGCGCGATCTGGGCGGATATGTGAAGGAGGCCCGCGCACTCGTGGCCGATCAGGTCACGCTGCCGCCGGGCTATTCGATCACCTGGTCAGGCCAGTACGAGTATATCGAACGGATGCAGGAACGGCTGACGCTGGTCGCCCCCGCGACACTTCTGATCATAACCCTGATGCTGTTTCTGGCGTTCAACCGGATAATCGAAGTTGGCATCATCCTTACGGCCCTGCCTGTGGCCCTGGCCGGGGGCGTGTGGTTCCTTTGGTATCTCAGCTTCGACATTTCCGTAGCCGTGCTGGTGGGCTTCATCGCGCTGGCGGGCGTGGCGGTAGAGACAGCCATCGTGATGCTGCTTTATCTCAATCTCGCCTGGGAAAAGCGTAAGGAACGGGCCATTCTTGAATCGAGGCTGATGACCGCGATCGATGTCGAGGAGGTCGTGTTCGAAGGCGCCCTGTTGCGGGTGCGCCCCAAGATCATGACCGTTGCGACGATTTTCGCGGGCCTGATCCCGATCATGTATGGCACGGGGACCGGCTCGGAGATCATGCAGCGGATCGCCGCGCCGATGGTGGGCGGCATGGCAACGGCGACCCTGCTGACCCTGTTTGTGATCCCGTCCATCTTCGTGATCTGGAAACGGCTGGCCTTGAAGCGTGTTAACCGAGAATTGCAGCGCCAGGCCCCGACCGATGCAGTTGCCACCCTCGCCGAATGACACTTAACTATAACTCCACTGAAAGGAATACCCATGAAAACCCTCTCCCTTTCCATTCTCGCCCTTGCTCTGTCAGCGCCTTTGGCGCTGGCGCAGACCAGCGACGGGATGGATCATTCCCAGATGCAGATGAGCGATGCGCAGATGGAAGGCGCGGTGCATACCACGGCCACCCTGAATTCCATCGGCGACGGCACCGTCAATGTCAGCCATGATCCGATCCCGGAAATAGGCTGGCCCGCGATGACGATGGATTTCGCCCTTACTTCCGAGGCGCAGATGTTGGGCGGGGCTTCAGCCGGAGACAAAGTCACTCTGATGCTGATCAAGGGCGAGGACGGCATGTATGCCATTGGCGGGCTCTGATGATGTGACCGCCCCCCGACGGCATCAATGTGCCAAGGTGGGTCTGCGATGATCCACAAAGGAGGACGGTCATGTCGGAGATTATCACGGT
>NCJR01000532.1 GCA_002282555.1 Rhodobacterales bacterium 34-62-10 | reverse complement strand
GCGCGTGTGCAGATTGGCATCGCGGACGGATTGCGGCACCTGCCCGAAAATGCGCACATTGGCCGAGGAATAATCGCTGACGTCCAGAAGCGCGCGCAGATGCGCCCTGATCGCTGCCCGCAGGATCGCCTCGGCGCCGGCGCTCTCGGGCAAGGCGGAAAGGGCTTGGCGCATGCTCTCATGAACGACCTGAATACCTGCATCCAGAACGGCGGCGACGATCTCATCCTTTGAGCCGAAATGGTAATATATGCTGCCCGCCTTGATCCCTGCGGCTGCGGCGATTTTTCTGAGTGACACCGACCCATAGCCCTGCTCGCGAAACAGCCGCGCCGCAACATCCAGGACGCCACCACGCCCGACCGCCCCCCGGGGGATCTCGTTGAGCTTGCTCGCTGTGGTATTCGCCATGGGGTCTCTTTACGGTATATTGCCTAACTAACAGCTGTTAGGCAATTGGTGCCAATGAGTCAATCGCCCCGAACGTGTTGGATTGGAATTTGTGGCAAATCCCGTCCGGGTAATCGTCATACGGCCGCCCGGAAATGTCAGTCGCCCGCCAAGGCCCGAAAACGTGGCTTGGCGGGCTTGGGTCAGATCGTGAAGCCGCCGCCGCAAATGATATGCTGACCCGAAATGAAGTTCGATTCGGGCGTACAGAACAAATAGACCGCGCCGGCCGCCTCTTGCGGGGTGCCGACCCGGCCCAGCGGGATCATACGTTCCATCTGGGACAGAAGATCGGGGTTCACGCCGACCTTGATTTCGCGGTCTTCCACCTTGATTGTGCTGTCGCCCGCGGCGCTGCCTTCGGTCAGCCGCGTGCGGATCGGGCCAAAGGCCACCGCGTTGACATTGACCTTGTAGCGGCCCCATTCCTTGGCCATCGTCCGGGTGACACCCAGAATACCGGCCTTCGCGGCGGCGTAGTTGATCTGGCCGGCATTACCGCCGGTCCCCGCGATGGATGAGATATTCACCACCTTGCGGAACACTTCCTGCCCTGCAGCAGCCTCT
>NCJR01000173.1 GCA_002282555.1 Rhodobacterales bacterium 34-62-10 | reverse complement strand
TTCATCCTTGTGCCGATCCTCTGCCCTGTGCTGATCATGATGGGGGCCGATCCGGTTTGGTTGGGGGTGATGATCGCGATGAACCTGCAGACGTCCTTCCTGACGCCGCCCTTCGGGTTTGCGCTGTTCTACCTGCGGGCTGCGGCACCGGCGAGCGTCAAGACCACGCAGATCTGGCGGGGTGCCGTGCCCTATATCGGGTTGCAACTGGTAGCCTTGTCGCTGGTCGCGTTTTTCCCGGCGCTGGCGACGGCTCTGCCAACATGGATGCTGGGTAACTGAAGGAATGTTCCGATGATCCTTTTCACCAACCTGACCTCGCCCTTTGCAAGGATTGCCCGTATCGCAGTGGTGGAAAAGGGGCTTGCCGACCGTGTGGATGTTCGCGTGATCGACCCGTGGGGCGGCGATCCCGATTTTGTGGGCAGCAATGTCCACGAGCGTGTTCCCGCGCTGATCACGGACGAGGGTATCGGTATCTCCGAAAGCGCGATGGTGCTGCAGTGGCTTGATCACATCGCACCGGAACCGCCGCTGTTTCCCAAGGACAATCTGGCCCTGATGCTGCGACAGTCCGGCGCGGCACTGGGGGCGATAGATGTCATGGCGGCGATCATCATCACCCGCAAATCGGCGCCTGATTTCGACACCAACCCCATTGGGCAAAAGCGGTTCCGAACGGTCCACGCGGCCTTCGACCGGTTGGAGGCCGCACCGCCCCGCGACATGTCGGACAGCGCGGACATGGCCGCCATCGCCACCGCGACGGCGCTGGATTACGCAGCGTTCCGGTTTCCCGATCGCGACTGGCAGGGCGCGCATCCGCGCCTCTGGGACTGGCGCACCCGTCAGGCGGGACGCCCGTCGCTGGACACGACCATGCCGCGCGAAAGCTAGGGCTGTTCAGATTGCCCCATCGCTCCAATAGGGATCGCGCAGCAGGCGTTTCAGCACCTTGCCAAGCGCATTGCGCGGAAAGTCCTGCCGCAGTTCAACCGCATGCAGACGCTGGTATTTCGCCAGCCGCTCGTTCGCCCAATCCCTGATCGTGGCCGGATCCGCATCCCCGCGCGGGATGACCAACGCCAGACAGGTCTCTCCCCATTTGTCATGGGGCACGCCGATCACGCAGACATCCGACACGCCCGGATGCTGGCCCACCACCGCTTCGACATCCGTCGGGAACACGTTGAACCCGCCCGAGATGATCATGTCCTTCTTGCGGTCGATGATGGTCAGATAGCCATCTTCGTCCAGCACACCCACATCGCCCGAGCGTATGAACGTCCGCCCATGGGGGTCGCGCCAGATCAGCGCCTCGGTCAGTTCCGGCTGGCCATTGTATTCGCGCAGCATGCCCGCGCCATAGCCCACGATCTCGCCGGGCTGACCCGGCGGGCATTCGCGCCCCTCCTCGTCGATCACACGCATGTCGAAGCCCATCACGGGCGTGCCCACGGTTGCGAATTTGTCATCCGTCTCGCCGGGTTTCAGGATTGCGGCAAACCCTTCGGAAAACCCGTAAAGCTCGCACAGCCCCGGTGTCAGACGCTCCAGCACCTTCTTCTTCACATCGCGGCGCAGGGGCGATCCGGCACAGAGCACCCGTTGGAGCGAGGACGTATCCGCCCCGGCCATTGCCGGATGATCAAGGATCATGATGAACTGCGCCGGCACCATGAAACTGTGGGTGATCCTCTCGGTCCTGACCAGATCAAGGAATCCCGCCGGATCAAAAGATGGCATCACATGCAGCGTGCCGCCCGCGAACAGCGTGGGCAGCATCACGATCCATGTGCCATTGGAATAAAGCGAGGTCGTGGTCAGTGTCCGCGCGTCCGATGTGATGCCCAGTTCGATCGCGTTGGAGAACGCGAAATGCAGCCGCGCGGCATGGGTCTGCACGATCCCTTCGGGCAGACCCGTGGTGCCGGATGAATAGATGATGTTCAGATCATCCCCGGGACGATGGCGTATGCCGGGCAGGGTGGCGGGCTGACCGGCGATGAAATCCGCAAGCGTGGTCCAGCCAGCCCCTGCGAAACCAAAGCTGACCCAAAGCCCGACCTGCCCCAGACCATCACGCACCCCCTCAAGCCGGTCGCGAAACCCCGCACTGGCAAAGGCGCGGGTGGCCCGGCTGTCGGTGATCAGCCCGGCCATCTGCTCTGCCGTCAGCAGACCCGACAACGGTACGGCGCACCCGCCCGCGCGGATCACGCCAAAGACGACTTCCAGCATCTGTGCCGAATTGTCCATCAGCACGGCGACACGGTCGCCACGCTGCAACCCATCCGCCAGCAGTGCATGGGCCACGCGGCTGATCCCTGCGTCGAACTCACCCCATGTCCGGCGCACCGCGCCACAGACCACAGCCAGGCGCCGGGCCTTGAACCGCCCATGTTGGGCCAGCATGTCGCTGATATTCACGAAAGGCTGATCCAGCACTTCGGTCATGTCCTTGTCCTTTCCGCTCTACATTGTCGTGGGCAGCCATGTGATCAGCGGCGGAAACGCAATCAACAGGCCAAGCACCACGAATTCGATCAAGATGAAGGGGGTGATCCCCCGGAACAACTCACCCGGTTTCAACGCACCATTGGCCGCAGCAAGAACAGCATAAAGGTTCAACCCCACAGGCGGCGTGATGGCCGCAATCTCGATCAGCTTGATGATCAGCACCGCGAACCAGATCGGGTCAATCTCCAGCGCCTGCGCGATGGGATAAAGAAACGGCACCGCGATCACCAGAAGCGAGACGGAATCGATGAACATTCCAAGGATCAGGAAGATGGCGATAGTGGCGATCAGGAACCCGGTGACGCCCAACTCGCTGGCGATCACGAAGGTGCGCACTTCGCCGATGAAACCGCTGATCAGCAGGAACCGGCTGAAAATCAGACCTGCGATCACGATGGCAAAGATCGTGGCCGAAATGCGGGCCGCCTCCAGCAACGAGTCCCAGACGTCGCGGCCGCTGATCCTGCGCATCGACAGCGCGATGACCAGTGCCCCCGCCGCGCCCACAGCGCCGGCGGCAGAAGGTGGATAGTACCCTGCATAGATCCCGCCCATCACAAGCAACATCAGCAGCAGCACGCTCCAGATCTTGCTCATCGCGCGCCCGCGCATGGCCCATGTGATCTTCATGGTCGATGGCGGCGCCCATTCCGGCCGGAAGATCAGCATGATCCGCACGCCGATCATATAGGCGACGGCGGTCAGCACGCCGGGGATGATGCCCGCGATCAGCAACTCGCCCACAGGCTGCGTGGTCAGCATCGCATAAAGCACCATCGCGATGGAAGGCGGGATCAACCCCGCCAAGGTGCCCGCTGCCGCGATGCACCCCCCCGCGATCCCGCCATTATAGCCGAATTTCAGCATCTCGGGCAGGGCCATCCGCGTGAACACGCTGGACGCCACCACGGTGGAACCGGAGGCCGCCGCAAACCCTGCCTGCGCCACGATGGTCGCCATCAGCAGACTGCCCTTGATCCGGTCCAGCATGTAATGCGCCGCCGTGTAAAGATCGGCAATGATGCCCGCACGCCCGGCGATGCCCCCCATCAGGACGAACATCGGCACCACGACAAAGGTGTAATCGCTGGTCAGCGTATAGGGCGTTGTCTGGAATGTGGTGTAAAGGAACGTCACCCCGACAGTCAGGTACATCCCCACCGCCGCCACCAGACCCAGTGCAAAGGCCACAGGCACGCCCATCGCCAGCAATCCCAGCAACGCGGCAAAAGCCAACAGCCCGGTTTCAAGCCCACCCATCACACCTGCTCCTTGCCTGAAATCAGTGTCCGGACCAGCCGGATCAGTTGCAGCGTGATCACCAGCAGCACAAGGCTGGCCCCCACCGCGCAGGCAAGCTTGGCGGGCCAGATCGGATAGCCCAGAGTTGCGGCCGATGTCTCACGGATGGCAAGGCTGTCCAACGCCACGATCCATGTCCCGCGCGCGATCAGGGCGAACACGACGAACCCCGCAATCTTTGCAATGATCTCGCGCGGGATGATGGTCCAGCGCGGAAAAATGGTGCTGAACAGATCAACATTGATGTGTTCATTGCGCGATTGCACAAGGGGCCAGGCCAGAAAGATAGCCGCTGCCGTCAATGTGCCGGACATATCCACCTTGAACGCCAGAAACACGCCGAACACCTCGCCCGCCAATATGTCGATCACGCCAACCAGCATGACCACGGCCAAGGCGACAGCGGCGACCCCGCTTGCGATCCTTTCAAGTAACATGGTCCCTCCGGATGGCTGCGCAGACAGGAAAGGCGGCAGAACAAGATCCTGCCGCCAGTCATGATCGGATAATCTCAGTTCTGGAAGGACTTTTGCGCCTCGCGCATCGGGCCCACCAGCGGTGCGATCTTGTCGGCCATGCCAGCCTCGGTCATCCGCTGTTCCCAGACGCTGATCATGTCGGGCGATTTTGCCACCAGCGCATCCATATCGGACAGGTTCACGATCTGCCCGCCAGCGGCCTTGTAAGCCTCGACCGCTTTTGCCGCCACACCTTCAAGGGCGGCCTGATCCTTGGCCATCGCTTCAGCGGCCACCTCGGTCATCAGGTCGCGCACCTCCTGCGGAAAGCCGTCCCATGCCGATTTCGACACATAAAGCTGGAACGTGGTGAAGCTGCCGGTGTTGATATCCGACCAATAGGGGGCAGCAGTTTCAAACCCCGAGAAGGTGGCCCACTCGATCGGCCCGAAATTGCAATCCAGCGTGCCGCGGGTCAGACCTTCGCGCACCTCGGTGGCCTGCACACGGGTTGGCACCATCCCAAAGGTTTCCATCCAGATCGAGGTGTTCTGGGCGGGCCAGATCGGGGGCCTGACCGAGATCAAGTCGCTGGTGTCCACCGGAGCCGTGGACATGGGCGTTTTCGCCCAG
>NCJR01000172.1 GCA_002282555.1 Rhodobacterales bacterium 34-62-10 | reverse complement strand
GGCATGGGCAAGATAGGCGTTCTGGTCGCGATGAAAGGCACCAACGAGGCTTTCGCGCGTCAGGTGGCGATGCATATCGCGGCGGCCAACCCCGCCTCGCTCAGCCAGGCCGATCTGGACCCCGCCGTGGTCGAGAAGGAAAAGCACGTTCAGATGGAAATCGCGCGTGAATCGGGCAAGCCCGAAGCCGTGATCGAAAAGATGATCGTGGGCCGGATGCAGAAATTCATGGCCGAAGTCACCCTGATGGGTCAGGCTTTCGTCGTGAACCCCGATCTGACCGTCGAAGCCGCCGCCAAGGAAGCGGGCGTCGAAATCACCGGCTTCCTGCGTCTGGAAGTGGGCGAAGGCATCGTGGTCGAAAAAGAAGACTTCGCCGCCGAAGTCGCCAAGGTCGGCCGCGGCTGATCGGGCCTCCTCTGGCCCTGACGGGCCATTCCTCGGCCCCGTGACCTCGGGGCCGGGTCGTCAGCGTCAATCGACTGTGGTTTGACCATAAAACGACGGTGCCACCTGTGAAGGTTGGCACCGTCTTTTTTTTCCGCCCGGACATGGGGATGTGGGGGGCGGTAAAGTGCCGGCCTGCAAACGGAACAATACGCAAACAGACCGACGCTCCGGTTGCCCGGACAGGATGCAGAGCCATGAAATCCCAAGGGTTCATCCTGATGTTCCCTGGCCAAAGCCACCACTCACGGAACACGATCAGGATGCAAGTTAACGCCGCGTTAAGGTAGTCTGGTTTTCCCTACCTTTGGCGATGATCTCAGGGGGTCAAAAGGTGAAAATCCGTTCAGCTTCATGAACAAAATATGAACGCCGAAAAGCAAATGCAGCTATTTCAACAGCTTGCGAAAATGTCCCACCGTGGGACATTTCCAAACCGGATCAACACGGGGTTCATGGGGCAGGGGGCTCAGGCGTCCAGCACGAACATCTGGTTCTGCAAAGCCGCCTTCAGAACCGCCTGCGCCGTGGTCTCGACATTCAGGGCCTCGCGCGCCAACCGCAGATGCTTCTCCACCGTCGCCGGCGTCAGACCCATCAGAACCGCGATATCCTGCGTGGTCTTGCCGTCACCGACCCAGCCCAGTGCCTCCCGCTGCCGCCGCGTCAGACCACGCCCCGGCGCCGTATAGGGCAGGGTCAGGATCTTCAGATGCGCCACGTTGTTCATCACAAGAATGTCGCGCCCATGCTGCGCCCAGATCCTGTCGACCTCGTCCTGCACCATCTCGGCCCGCGCCGTCAAAGCGATGCCACCCTTGGCCCGCGGCGAGATGGACTTGAACCCGATCGTATATCCAGCGGTGACCTGATGCGCCTGATTGAACTTGATCACCCGCGCCTCGCTCGGGCTCATGTTCCCGGTGGCAATCATATCGGCCACCACACTCCAGCTGCAGGCACCTTCATTGTCCAGCGCCCACCGCACCATCGGACCGTGGAAATAGAAGCCCTCCGAAATGAACGTCTCGGCATAGCCGGTGGGATGATTGGTCAGGATCATGAAATCCTCGGGATCACCCAATGACATGCCATTCCGATACCGGGTAAATCCATAGAGCAGCCGGTCGAACCCATAGCTCGCCATCTTCCGGCAATGCATGTCCCAAAGCTCTTCCAGGCTTGGGGCATTCGTCAACGCCTCGAGATAGCAGTTCAGGCTCATGAATCCGTCCCGCCCGACAGCCTGCCCAAATGCCCCGCAAGCGCCCGGATCGCCAGCGCATATCCCGCCGCACCGAACCCGCAGATCTGACCGACCGCGACCGGCGCGATAAAGGATGCATGACGAAACGGCTCGCGCGCGTGGATGTTGGACAGATGCACCTCGACCACTGGCAACGCGACCGAGGATATCGCGTCCATCAAGGCAATCGAGCTATGCGTATAGGCACCGGCATTCAGCACAATGCCCGCATGCATACCACGCGCCGCGTGGATCGCGTCAATCAGCACTCCTTCATGATTGGACTGCTGAAAGACGATGGTCATTCCGAGCGCCGTCGCCTCGGACTCGCAGAGGCGCTGCACGTCGTCCAGCGTCGTGCGGCCATAGACCTCGGGTTGGCGCGTGCCAAGCAGGTTCAGGTTGGGACCATTGAGAATGAGAAGAGACGACATGAAGCCTCGGGAGTTGTTCACGTCATTGTTAACGCCTGTCGATCCACAATGTCGAGAGAAAGCATTCAGCCTGTGGCTGAACGGGGACTTTGCGCAACGGACTGTGAAACGCGTGAAATACCCCGCAAGCCGTTGAAAACACGTGTGCGGGGTATATCGTATGACGAACATCGATCTGCAGTGAATTTAACATAATACTGATTATGCGTTTATCGGATCCGGCCCATGATCAACCCAGACGCGCCGCCCCCGCATGTACCAGACGCGCAGCCAGTTCATAGAACTGACCCTTCACACCCGTAAATGCCTCGACATAGCCATCGACTGCGTCCATGGGCAAATGCGCCTCATCCCCGGACAACAACGCGCGCGCTGCGGAAGCGCCGATGACGGTGCCCGGCCCAATGCCCCGACCGGAATAACCGAATACTGCAAAGCCAGCGTCGCCGAGGCGCATGACCTTGGGCACATGGTCCGCGGTCATGGCGATCCGGCCCGACCAGAAATGCGCAAACGGTACCTCACCGACTTGGGGAAACAGGCGTTGCAAGGCGCGGCGCGCCCATCCCTCATGCAGACCCAGAGCATCGGGATTGCCCATGGCACCAAGGATCACGCGCCCCGCCTGATCCTTGCGGAAGGATGTCATCACGGTTCCCGTATCCCAGCAGCCCTCGCCGCCGGGCAGAACCTGCGTAGCGATATTGTGGCCCAGTGGTTCTGTGGCCAGCTGAAAGTAATGCACAGGGGTTGTCGGCGGAATATCAGCCCCTTTGACAGGCTGGTGATATGCATTGGTCGCGATCAGAATTTTTCGCGCCTTTACAATGCCTTGCGGGGATGAAATGATCCATTCCGCACCCTGACGCGCGATCGTCTTGACCGGGCTATGTTCGTGGATCCGCGCGCCGTTCTGGACTGCGGCGCGCGCCAAACCGCGGGCATAGGCCAAGGGCTGGATCGTGCCCGCGCGCGCATCATGCAGCGCGCCGTGGACCTTGTCACTGCCTGTGCGCAGGCGGGCAGCAGCGGCATCCAGCAATGTTACCGGCGCACCCAACGCCTTTTGCTGCGCAAAGCGCATCTCCAAGTCCTTGAAACCCTTGGGTGAATGCGCGCAATGCAGGGTGCCGTGGCGAACCGGTTCGCAGGCGATGTCATGGGCGTCGATCAGATCGTAGACATGCTGCGGCGCTGCGGCCAAGGCCGTGTTGAGCCGTGTCCCCTGCTCCTGCCCCAGCGCATCACAGACCGCCTGCGGTGGCAACCAGAGCCCGGCATTGACCAGACCGACATTCCGCCCAGACCCACCATGGCCGACCGTTTCCGCCTCAAGCAGCAGCACCGATGCACCGGACTGCGCGGCGGTCAGCGCCGCAGAACACCCCGTGAAACCGCCGCCGAGTATACAGAGGTCAACAGAGGTTTCTCCTGTAAAAACATCGGCTTCAAAGGCTTCTTTCGCGCTGTCTTGCCACAGGTTGCGATCCGCGTTCATGATCCCTCCGCCAGTCCTGCAACAGGGAACGGCGCGCCTGCCTTGGGCAAAGCGCGCCGTTCACCGGGTTGTCAGCCTATTTGATCCGATCAGAAGAACGCCTGCAACCCCGTCTGTGCGCGGCCAAGGATCAGCGCATGCACGTCATGCGCACCTTCATAGGTGTTGACGGTTTCAAGGTTGACCATGTGACGGATCACCCCGAATTCCAGACTGATGCCGTTGCCGCCATGCATGTCACGGGACATACGAGCGATATCAAGGGCTTTGCCGCAGTTGTTACGCTTGACGATCGAGATCATCTCGGGCGCGGCCTTGGCCTGATCCATCAGACGGCCCACTTGCAGGCTGGCCTGAAGACCCAGTGCAATCTCGGTCTGCATATCGGCGAGTTTCTTCTGGAAGAGCTGCGTCTGCGCCAAGGGGCGCTTGAACTGATGCCGATCAAGGCCGTACTGCCGCGCCGCGTGCCAGCAGAACTCGGCCGATCCCAGCACACCCCAGCTGATGCCATAGCGGGCACGGTTGAGGCAGCCGAACGGACCTTTCAGCCCCTCGACATGCGGCAGCAGCGCATCCTCGCCCACTTCGACGTTGTCCATCACGATTTCGCCGGTGATCGAGGCGCGCAGGGACATCTTGTTACCGATCTTGGGCGCGCTCAGGCCCTTCATGCCTTTCTCCAGCACGAAGCCGCGGATCTTGCCGCCATGGGCCTCGGATTTGGCCCAGACGACGAAAACATCGGCGATGGGCGCGTTGGAAATCCACATCTTGGACCCGGTCAGGACATAGCCATTCGCGGTTTTCACGGCGCGGGTCTTCATGCCTGCGGGGTCAGAGCCGGCATCCGGTTCGGTCAGGCCGAAGCAGCCGATCCATTCGCCGCTGGCCAGTTTCGGCAAGTATTTCTGGCGCTGTTCTTCCGAGCCGTAAGCGTAGATCGGATACATCACGAGGCTGGATTGCACCGACATCATGGAGCGGTAGCCCGAATCGACACGCTCGACTTCACGCGCCACCAGACCGTAGGAGACATAGCCCGCGCCAAGCCCGCCGTATTCTTCGGGTGTGGTGACGCCCAGCAGACCCATCTCGCCCATCTCGCGGAAAATCTCGGGGTCGGTATGTTCTTCGGCGAAGGCCTTGAGGACGCGGGGTTGCAGCTTTTCCTGCGCATAGGCATGGGCGGAATCACGCATCATGCTTATCGATTTTGTTGATCGCGACAATGATCGGCGCGCCGGAGGCTTTTGCGTGTTTAATCGCCTCGATGGTTTGCGGCATGACCCCGTC
>NCJR01000531.1:1996-2731 GCA_002282555.1 Rhodobacterales bacterium 34-62-10 | reverse complement strand
AGGGCACGCCCGCTTTCGGCTGAAACGGCGCGCGCATGAAGCCTGGGATGGCTTCGGCCGGGGCAGTCCGGCGCACCGCAAGGATCAATGCTGCGCAGAGACCGCCCGCAATCGCCATGTTGAAAGCAAAGAGGAGCGCGGCCCCCGGACCCATCCAGAGCACAACGGCGGGGATCATCTTGGCGTCCCCTCCCCCGAAAATGCGAAAGGCGAAGAGGCCAAAGGCAATCACGAAAGCCAAGCCGCCCGCCATCAGATGGCCGCCGATGATCTCCAGTGGCAGGCCGGAAACAGCCGCGGCCGGAATAAAGAGGCCCGCCAGCGTAAGGTTCAGCCAGTTGGGGATCTTCAGCTGGTTGACATCATAAAGCGCCGCCAGAACGCACAGGCAGAGAAAAAGTGCGGCAAGAACCATGAGCACCATGAGACGTCTCCCAAACATCCAGATCAGCGGCCAAGCATGGCGCAAAAGCCTGAAAGAAGCCTTGAAGCGCCTGGGATTGGGGCTGAAATGAAAAGAGCCGCCGGGCGAACCGGCGGCTCCTTTTTTAGTCCATCAGGCCAAATTAGTTGCCTTTAGCGACTTCGGTAGAAACTTTGGTGAACGTCGCGTTGGCACTGGTGCCGAGAGCCGTGACACCACCGATGATGGCGACAGCGATCAGAGCGGCAATCAGGCCGTACTCAATAGCGGTGGCGCCGGACTCGTCTTTCAGAAAACGTGCAAACATTGGA
>NCJR01000531.1:0-1982 GCA_002282555.1 Rhodobacterales bacterium 34-62-10 | reverse complement strand
ACACCACCGATGATGGCGACAGCGATCAGAGCGGCAATCAGGCCGTACTCAATAGCGGTGGCGCCGGACTCGTCTTTCAGAAAACGTGCAAACATTGGAAACTCCCATCATGCGTTTGACAAGTTCCGGCTAGAAACTTTTTTTCCCGGAACAGCTATCTTTCTACAGGAGCAAATTTGAGATCTCGTTTCCGCAATCAGAAAATTCATGAAGCGAAATCAGGAGGTTGTTTACCGAATAGGTCACTGGAAGTCTGGCGCTAACGCGCGCGCGATTCCTTATATATAAACCCTGAAAAACGCCATTTTGGCTCGCTTTTGCGTCTCTCCTGAAAACTGCATTAGGAAATGGGAAACCAAAATAGGCGACGTTCCGGAAAACCCGTGCCGGAGTCTCCGTGTAATGAAGATCCTCGTGAAGTCTGCCTTTTCTGCCCTCTTCTGCCTGGCCTGTGCCAGCGCCGCCCAGGCCCAGCAGCTCTCCATCGAGGCTTCCAAGACCGTTCCGCTACGCCTCTCCGGGCCTGCCTCCAGCATCGTGGTGGGCAACAAGAACATCGCCGATGTCGCCGTGCATGACGACCGGCTGATCTTCGTGACCGGCAAAAGCTATGGCACCACCAACCTCATGGTGTTCAACAAGGCCGGTGAGGAAGTCTACAGCGCAGAAGTCGTGGTGACCGCCAATTCGTCCAATCTGGTTACGGTCAACCGCGGCGGGCAGAACCAGACTTATGATTGCGCGCCTGTCTGCCGGTCTGCGCTGAGCCTGGGCGATGACCCCGCCTATTTCTCTGGCCTGATTCAGCAGCAACTTCAGACCCAGACCCTCACCGAGGGCAACTGACCGGAAACATCCGATGCATGAAATTGCATCGACCGGATCAACGCGGCAAAAACCGGAACATGATAGGTCTGCAGGCTGATCCCATTGGGGGGAATGGCCTGATGATACTCAGCACGGCGCGGCCTGGCGGCGGTGGAGTTTGCGCTGATTGCGGCGCCTTTCTTTTTCCTCATCTTCAGCCTTCTGGAAGTCCGCATGATCTTCATCATGGCGGCGATCCTTGACCATGGCATCGGCAATGCCACCCGGGTATTGCGCACGGGCGTGGCGCAACAAGCCGGGATGACCGCCGAAGAGTATCGGGAACTGCTCTGCGACGAACTGATGGGCATGATGGATTGCGAAAACCGTCTGTTCTTCGATGTGCAGACGATTGACGGCTTCAGCAGTGTGCCCTCCGGCTCTCCCCTCAATGAAGCAGGCGAGATCACCGGCGAAGACTTCGGCTTCTTGCCGGGTGGGCCGAATGACATTGTGGCTGTGCGCGTGTTTTATGAATGGGATCTGATGACCCCCGTGCTGAGTGCGCCGCTGGCCAATATGGCCGGGCACAAACATCTCATCCAGTCCAATGCGGTGTTCCGCAACGAGCCTTTCGGGAGCGAATCCTAATGCTGCTCAATAGCTACTTCAAAGCCCGGCTGGCCCGCGGGAACGGCCCTCGGAAACTTAGCCTGAAAAGCCTTCTGCGCAATGAGGATGGGGTCTCGGCGGTTGAGTTCGCCTTCATTGCGCCCCTCATGGTGCTGATCTTTTTCGGCTGTATCGAGCTCAGCTTCCTGATGCGCGCTGACCGCCGGGTGACCGCGACGGCCGCAAGCCTGGGAGACCTGACCTCTCGCCTCGCATCGGTGACCGATGACGACATGCGGGAGCTGTACAACGCGGCCACGGTGATGATGCAACCCTACCCGGCTGCCGACACCCGGATGCGGATCACCTCCATCGTCGACAACGGCGATGGCAAGAAGCGCGTTGCCTGGTCTGACGGGCACAAGATGGAACCGCGCGTCGTCAATTCCATCGTGGTGGTGCCCGACGGTATCGTGCCTCAGCCCGGTTCGGTCATTCTCACCGAGATCGAGTACGACTACAAAAGCAGCTTCAGCGTGGTGATCGACACATCCGTCACGATG
>NCJR01000171.1 GCA_002282555.1 Rhodobacterales bacterium 34-62-10 | reverse complement strand
CCGATTGCATGGCGCAGGGCATCATCATCGGGGCGACCAACCGCTCCTTGCCGGGCCTGAACAACACCCTGTGCTTCAGCCCCGCGCTGATCGCGACCAAAGATGACATCAACCAGATCATCGAGGGTGTCGACGGCGCGCTGACCCGCGTCTTCGGCTGATCAATTGCGGTCTTTTTGAAAAGGCGCGGGGGAAACCTCGCGCCTTTTTTTTCGCTCTAGCTAATTGTTTACGCATGTTTTTTCGCGCAAAACCGGTTCCCACTTTTGCGCAACATGCTCTAGCCGTGCAGCGCCTTGCTGTCAGCCGGGGCCTGATCACGCTCGGTCATCCCGTAATCGCGCAGGACATGCAGCACTTTCAGCCGGTAATCCGCAAACATCTGTCCACGTCCGGCCTTTTACGCGCCCCGATGTTCCGGCAATTGCCGCCACCGATCCAGCGCCGCCTCATCCTCAAAAAACGAAATCGAAAGAAGCTTGTCGGGGTTTGTCAGACTTTGGAACCGCTCGACGCTGATGAACCCTTCCATCCCTTCGACCAGCGGGCGCATTTTGGCGGCCATATCCAGATAGGACTGTTTCATCCCGTCTTTCGGGGTGACTTCGAAAATGACGGCGATCATTGCGCGCTCCCTGTTTGATCAATGTGTCGCGGGAGCATCGCCGCTGGCGCGGTGGTGAACAAGCCCTTGCCGCAATAAGACCAGTTTACGCGGGGCGTAAGGCCACCATAGAGTGCCGCTATGGTCATACCTGTCGAAACCTTCTTTCTTGATCCAGCGGCACAGGGTACGCTGCAGGCGCGTATTCAGCAGATGATCGCGGGCGGCATCCTGTCGGGCCGTTTCCGCCGTGGCGAGAAGCTACCATCGACGCGCCGTCTTGCGCTGCATCTGGGTATCAGCCGGATCACGGTCACGCTGGCCTATACGGAATTGCTGGCCAATGACTATCTCGCGGCCAAGGGGCGGTCTGGCTATTACGTCTCTGACGATGCGCCGGAACCGCCGCCCGGTGCTTCGGGGGTCGCCCGGTCCGAGGCGGTGGATTGGACCCGCGCTATCGGCCAGCGCTTCACGGGGGGGTCGACGCCTGTGAAGCCGCAGGACTGGGCCAGCTTCCGTTATCCTTTCATCTATGGGCAGGCCGATCCCACGTTGTTCGATCACGCCAACTGGCGGCTCTGTGCGGTGCAGGCGCTGGGGGCGCGGGATTTCACGGCGCTGACCACGGATTACTATGATCAGGATGACCCGCAACTGATCGAGTTCATTGCCCGGCACACCCTGCCCCGGCGCGGGATCGTGGCGCGGCCGTCCGAAATCCTTGTCACGCTAGGCGCGCAGAATGCGCTGTGGCTGACGGCGCAGGTTCTGCTGACGCAGCGGCGGCTAGCCGCGATTGAGGACCCTTGTTACTACGCCCTGCGCGACATCCTGATGCACTCACGCTGTCGTCTGGCCCCTGTGCCCGTAGACGCTGACGGGCTGCCGCCGGATGCCATACCTGATGGGTCGGACGTGATTTTCACCACGCCCAGCCATCAATGCCCGACCTCGGCCACCATGCCGATGGACCGCCGTCGCGCGCTTCTGGACCGAGCCCGCGCCTTGGACGCGATCATTGTCGAGGATGATTACGAGTTCGAGATGTCCTATCTCTCGCCGCCCTCACCTGCGCTCAAGTCCCTGGATGCGGATGGGCGGGTGATCTATGTGGGAAGTTTCTCGAAATCCCTCTTTCCGGGGCTCAGGCTGGGGTATCTGGTCGGGTCCGAGCCATTCATCCGCGAGGCGCGCGCCCTGCGCGCCAGTGTCCTGCGGCATCCGCCGGGGCATATTCAGCGCACGGCGGCGTATTTCCTGTCCCTTGGCCATTATGACGCGCAGATCCGGCGGATGTCCCGCACATTGTCCGAGCGGCGCAATGTGCTGGAGGCTGCGATTCAGCATCACGGTCTGACCATCGCCGGGCGCGGCACCTTTGGAGGCTCCAGTATCTGGATGCGCGCGCCGATTGATGTGGACATGGGGCAAGTGGCCATGGACCTGCGCAGCAAAGGCGTGTTGATCGAACCGGGCGCACCTTTCTTTGCAGCGGACAATCCACCTGCGCATTTTTATCGGCTCGCCTACTCCTCGATACCGGCGGCGCGTATCGAAGAGGGTGTCAGGCTTGTTGCCGAAGCGCTGATTTAAGCCGCGCGCCATGTAGAACTTGGTCTTGTCGCCATTTTTTTGCTGCCTCACGTATCTTTCCGCAGATCGACTGTCTGGCCGATCACGTTCCACTATAAAGCGAGACTGCAGAACGGTGTTCTGTCCCCTTGCCATGGGCGCGACACCGTGGTCGATTGAACGGATCATGAGAGACCCATTTCCCTTCTTGTCCCCGATCACCGCAGCGGCTCCGCAGCGGTTGCTGCAACAGGCACGCGGGCTTCCCTTGCCGCGCGTGGCGCTGGTCAATGCAGGCAGCGTGAATGCGCTTGAAGGCATTCGCGAGGCTGTCGAAGCGGGTCTTGCGCATCCGGTTCTGATCGGTGACGCCCCAAAGATCAGGGAGGTGGCGGACAGCATCGGCTGGGACATCGCCTCCCTTCGGCTGATCCATGCGCCAGGAGCCGAGGCCAGCGTCCGCGCCGCCGAGATGGCCCGCAAGGGCGAAGTTGACGCGATCATGAAGGGGCAGGTACACACATCCGTGTTCCTCAAGGGTCTGTTGCCGCGCGCCGCCGGCCTGCGTGATGCTTACACCCGCTGCGGTCATGTGTTCCACATCACGGCGCCCCATTCCGATCGACCTTTGCTACTGACTGATGGCGCGCTGAACGTGGATCCGGACATTCCGACCCGACAAGCCTGCCTGACCCATGCGGTGCATCTGGCGCAGCAACTGGGGATCGAGCGGCCCAAGGCCGGTATCCTGTCGGCGAATGAGGACCCGCTGCCCTCGCTCCAGAATTCGATGGACGCGGCGGTCATTGCGGCATGGGCCAAGACCGCTTTGCCGCAGGCGGATGTAGCGGGGCCGATGGCGTTGGACCTGATCTTTTCGGCTGAGGCAGCAGCAGCCAAGCACTATGTCTCGACGGTGGCAGGCGACGCCGACATTATCCTGTCGCCCAATATCACGACAGGAAATGCGCTCTTCAAGCTGATGTCTCTGGGGATGGGATGCTGTGCGGCAGGTGTCGTGCTGGGATTGAAGGTGCCGATCCTGCTGACATCGCGGTCGCAGGGGGCACCTGCGCGGATCGCATCCGCGGCATTGGGTGTGATCGCTGCCGGAGTGCGGCGATGATCCTTGTGGTCAATTCGGGGTCCAGTTCGATCAAGGTTGAACTGTTTGATGCGGGGCTGGCCTCGGTGATCGAAGGGGCGGTGTCCGAGATTGGCGGGGCGGCGCGGCTGAGGCTGGGGGCACAGGCGCAGGCGGTCGCGGCCCCGGATCACGCGGCGGCACTGGGTCAGTTGTTACAGGCGCTGGCGGCGCAGGGGATCACGGTGGACCGATTGACCGCTGTCGCGCATCGCATCGTGCATGGGGGCGCGCATCTGACTGCCCCCGCCCGGCTGACGCCGGCAGTTCTGGCACAGATTAGCGCCTGCAACGATCTTGCGCCCTTGCACAACCCGCACAACCTGTCGGGGATTGCTGCCGTGATGCGTCTGGCCCCCGACCTGCCGCAATACGGCAGCTTCGACACGGCGTTTCACGCAACGAATCCCGATCTTGCCGTGACCTATGCGATCCCGCAGGCGGAACGGGACAAGGGGATTCGTCGCTATGGGTTTCATGGTTTGAGCTACGCCGGGCTGGTGGATCATCTGCGGCCCAATCTGCCGGATCGGTTGCTGGCGCTGCATCTGGGCAACGGGTCCAGCCTGTGCGCGATTGTTGAGGGGCGTTCCGTCGCCAACTCGATGGGCTATTCGCCGCTGGACGGTCTGGTGATGGGAAGCCGCGCGGGCAGTATCGACGGAATGGCGGTGCTGCGCATGGCGTCCGATCATGGCATAGACCACGCCGCCCATATTCTGAACCATGACAGCGGATTGCGGGCGCTGGGCGGCACGCATAATATGGCGCAGCTTCTGGCCTTGGACACGGATCAGGCGCGCTTTGCCGTGGATCACTTCTGCTATTGGGCGGGGCGGCAGGCGGGATCGGCCATTGTTGCGATGGGCGGCGTCGATGCAATCGCCTTTACGGGTGGCATTGGCGAAAATGCCGCTGCGGTGCGTGACCGCATAATGGGGCATCTGGCCTGTTTCGGGACCGTGCCCGTCTATGTCGTGCCTGCGGAGGAAGAGCGCCAGATCGCGCGTGACGCCCTATCGCTGATGCAGGGGGGAACGGCATGAGCCAGCCGTATCTGGATACCTCGCCCCCCGTGTCGGACGAGGTGCGCAAGACCACTTGTTACATGTGCGCCTGCCGCTGCGGGATCAATGTGCATATGAAAGCGGGCAAGGTCGCCTATATCGAAGGCAACCGCGATCATCCTGTGAACAAGGGCGTCTTGTGCGCCAAGGGATCGGCGGGGATCATGCAGGTCAACGCGCCGTCCCGTCTGCGCGCGCCGCTGAAACGGGTGGGGCCACGCGGATCAGGGGAGTTTGAGGAGATCAGTTGGGACGAGGCGCTGTCGCTTGCCGTTTCATGGTTGAAGCCTTTGCGGGAGGAAGCGCCCGAGAAGCTGGCCTTCTTTACCGGGCGCGACCAGTCCCAAAGCTTCACCGGCTGGTGGGCGCAGCAATTCGGCACACCGAATTTCGCCGCTCATGGCGGCTTTTGCAGCGTCAATATGGCGGCGGCGGGCATCTATACGATGGGCGGCGCTTTTTGGGAGTTCGGCCAGCCCGATTGGGATCATACCAAGCTGTTCATTCTGTTTGGCGTGGCCGAGGATCATGACAGCAACCCGATCAA
>NCJR01000530.1 GCA_002282555.1 Rhodobacterales bacterium 34-62-10 | reverse complement strand
TGAGGAAAGAAAGCCAGGGCGGATCATAGGCATAGCTGAATCGTTGCAAGCCCAGCCGTCAAGTCACCAAATTCGGCTTATGCGGGACTCGGAGTATAGGTGATAATTGCCTTTTAGGGGGCAACCGAAACGCCATAGCCCAGCGTTTGCAGGGCGGTGCGAATCTCGTCCAGAATGGCGGGATCGTCGATCGTGGCGGGCATCTTGAAGTCCTGCCCATCGGCCAGTTTGACCATGGTGGCGCGCAGGATCTTGCCTGAGCGGGTTTTCGGCAGGCGGTCCACCACCACGGCCAGTTTGAAGGCGGCGACAGGGCCGATCTGGTCGCGGACGCGGGCCACGCATTCCTTGACGATATCGGCGTGCGGCCGGTTCACGCCTTTGGTCAGGCACAAAAAGCCCATCGGCAACTGGCCTTTGAGGTCATCCGTCACGCCGATCACGGCGCATTCGGCCACGTCGGGGTGACCGGCGAGGATTTCTTCCATGGCGCCGGTGGACAGACGATGCCCGGCCACGTTGATCACGTCATCGGTGCGCGCCATGATGTAGAGATAGCCATCCGCGTCGATCATGCCCGCATCGCCCGTCTCGTAATAGCCGGGGAAATGCGACAGATATGATTTGCGGTAGCGATCCTCGGCGTTCCAGAGGGTGGGCAGCGTGCCCGGCGGCAGCGGCAGTTTCACGGCGATGGCACCGAGTTCGCCTGCCGGCATGGGATGGCCCGCCTCGTCCAGCACCTGCACATCCCAACCGGGCATGGCGACGGAGGGCGAGCCGATCTTGACGGGCAATGGGTCGAGACCCATCGGGTTTGCCGCAATCGGCCAGCCGGTTTCGGTCTGCCACCAATGGTCGATCACCGGGACGTTCAGCAGATCCTGCGCCCAGATGATCGTATCGGGATCGGCCCGTTCGCCCGCCAGATAGAGCGCGCGCAGGCAGGTGAGGTCGTATTTGGCGCGGAATTCGCCCTTGGGGTCTTCGCGCTTGATGGCGCGGAAGGCGGTGGGGGCGGTGAAGAAG
>NCJR01000170.1 GCA_002282555.1 Rhodobacterales bacterium 34-62-10 | reverse complement strand
CGATGCGGAACGCGCCAGTGAGCGGGAGCACCTGCCCGCGCAGGGTCAGTTCGGCAGCCCCATCCAGCGGTTGCGCGGCAAGGCCCGAAAAGCGGCTGAGGTCGGCTGTGGTCAGTTGCAGGTCAAAATCGACGCCCAGATTGCCGATATCTTCCGCAGTGTCGCCCGCTTCGGTGTCGATCACGGCACTCCCGGCAAGGGTGGTGTCCGCAAAGGTCAGCGACAGGCGCGGAATCTGGAAGGGGCCATCTGTCGTCCAGTCGAAGGCAAACCCGCCTGTGACATCGCCGCCCAAAGCCTGCGCCAGTGCTGCATCATCTGTCTTGAGACCCTCGGTCGCCAGCGCGATCTGGCCGGTGATCCGGCCAATCGCACCTTCGCCGGTGCCGCGGGCAATCAACCCCTCGCCGGTCAGATCAGCGCGGCGTGCGCGCAGGTCGGGGCGTTCCAGCCCGTCGATGCCAAGGGTCAGGGTCCAGTTGTCACCAGTCTCGGCGTCATAGGCCAGGTCCAGATCGACGCCGTCGACACGGGTGCGCGGACCGGACAGGGGCAGCAAGACCTGGCCGCCATCAGGTGCTGCGATGCGCCCTTGCAGCGCCAACCGCTCGGGCCAGCCATCGGCGGCCAGTGCCGCTGTCCCGGTCAGGGTGATCGCATCGGCGCTCAGGTTCAGCCCTTCCAGCAGGACACGGCCCTCGGGCGTCTGGGTGGCGGTCACGTCAAGCTGGATATCGGGGCCAAAAAATTCGCGGTAATCCGGCGCGAAAACCGGCGCGATATCGCCACCGATGCTGGTGACGAAACGGCGGGTAATCAACTCCGTGCCGGGTGCGCCTTCTTCGGCGGGGCCGTCCTCGCGCAGGGTTTGCAGGATGACTTGCCCAGCCAGACGCTCTTGCCCGTCGGTGGCAAGGGTCAGATCGGCGGTAAAATCATCGACGGGGGAGTCGCCTGCCACGGCAAGACGGATCGCGGGGGTGCCCGGCAAGCCCATGAGGGTGGCGGCGATGCCGCCTTCCTCTTCCTCGAGCGCCAGATCAAGGGTCAGTTGACGGCTGGAATTGTCATAGACCCCGGCCAGAACCACGCGGCCCTGTGCCCCGTCAATCCTGTCGACCGTCAATTCGGCAGAGCCTTGTCCTGCTTCCAGCGCGGCGTTGCCTTCAAGGGTGAACGCCACGGGTTGCCCGATGATCGTTTCGCCCAGCGTGACACGTTCGGCAGCGACGCGGCCGATCTGCACCGCAATCGGCAGTTCGGGAAGGGAGAACCCGGATGCGGCTTCGGCCTCGGGCAACTCTGGGTCAGGAACGGGCGCGCGGATCACGTCGATCTGACCGACCGTCAGTTCGTTCACCTCGATCCGGCCCCGCAACAGAGCCGAGCGGTTCCAGTCCAGCACCAGATCGGACAGGCGCAGCCAGATCCCCTCGCCATCGGCGATGGTCAATTCGTCAATTCTGGCTTGGGAGCTGAGCGCACCGGTGAAACCCACGATGCGCACATCGCGCCCGACGGAGGACAGATTGTCTTCCAGTAGCGCCTGAATGGTGCCGCGATCCGCCTCGGCGGTCTGGGCGCTTGCGGGACTGAACAGGGTCAGCAACGGCAACAGCAAAAGGGTCAGAAGAACCGCGCGCATCAGAAGGCCTGCCCGATACCGATGTAGATCTGCACACCATCGCCAGTGTCACCGCCCAGAGGTCCTGCGATATCAAGGCGCAGCGGGCCGACGGTCGTGTCATACCGCAGACCGATGCCTGCGCCGGAATGCCATTCGCCGGTCCCGTCGTAGACGCTTTCCTCGCCGATATAGCCCGCATCGGCGAAACCCACGAGGCTGATCGTCTCGGTCACCTTGGCGCGCACTTCGCCTGATACGCCCACAAAGCTGCGTCCGCCGATGCCGCCCCCGCCGCCCAGATCGACAAACAGCGACTGGTAGGGCTGGCCGCGCACGGTGCCGCCCCCGCCCGAATAGAACAGGAAATCGGGCGGTGTATCCACGACGTCCGGCCCGAGCAGCGCGCCCAGTTGCGCGCGGCCTGCCAGCACGATCCCATCATCCTGACCGAAGGCGCGATAGGCGCGGGCGTCAAAGCGCAACCGCCCGCCGCTATCCTCGCCTTCGGTGTCGATGAAGGGCATTGCCTCGGCCTTGAGGTAGAATCCGGTGGTGGGGTTCAGGATGTCGTCGCGCCTGTCCCATGTCAGGGATCCCGGAAGGCTGACAAGCGTGTATTCGCGTACCGGGAAGGTGGCGCCCACGATGCGCGGCAGAAAGCGCGACGTGACGCGGGCCTGTTCCAGTGTCAGGCCCAGCTCACCCTGAAGGGTGTCGGAAAAGGTGCGGGTGACGCCAAGGCCGATATAGGCGCGCTCGGTCAGAAAAAACTCCTCGTCCAGCCGTTCGATCCCGATGATGCCGAAAAAGCCGGTGTCGGGGCCATATACGGCGGGGCGGTCGTAGCGGGCGCTGAGGCTGTAGTCCAATCCGCCGGTGCTGGACTCGATCCCTTCGACGCTTCCTTCGACCCGGACCCGGTCGGCGCGTCCCGAGACATTGCGGTGCATCCAGAACCCGTTGAAGCCCAGACCGGTATCGGTCGCGATCTCGGCACCGAAGCCGTAGCGCCGCGGGCGTTCATCGACCACGGCCACACCGATATCAAGGGTGTCGCCGGGGCCGAGCAATTCCGCCTCGGTCAGGGCGACGGACCGGAACGCCCCTGTGCGACGCAGGCGTTGCGCGGCTTTGGCCACGATGTCGGGATCGTAGCGCGCGCCTTCGGGCAGGCCTGCGATGCGGCGGATCACGGTGGGGCGCACGGCGCTGCCTTCGGCGACGGTCAATGTGCCAAACGTCACCGCGGGACCGGGGGCAAGACCGATCTGGGCGTCCAGACGTGCTTCGGGGTGGATGGCGGTGACGAGTTGTTGCGCAACTTCGGCCTTGGCGTGGCCTGCGCTGCGCCAGTTGTTCACCGCCTCTGACGCGGCATTGGTGACGGCGGTGGCACGTGCCACGGCACCCGGCTGGAACGTATCAGGCGCACGGCGACCGGGGGCGAGGGGGCCGATCTCGGCCAGCCCGAAGGTGAAGCGGGGACCCGGATCGATGCGGATTTCGGCGACGGAAATGCTTGATGGTGGATCAAGCGGCGGGATTTCCGCTGCTTCGCGCCCGTCGATGCGGATGTTGACGACACCGCTGTAATAGCCGCTGGCATATAGCAGATCGACCATGCGCCGGTAGTCGGCCTGCGCTGCGGCAAGGATATCCTGCGGATCTGTCACATCGTCCCGGTCGGCGGCCAGCAGCAGCGAGCCTTCGATCAGGCGCTCTTTCAGCCGGTCCGTGCCACCGTTCACGAACGCCAGATCAGCACGTTCCAGCGCAGCGGCAGGCAAGGGATGCAAGGACAAGAGGGCGCTTGCCACCAGTGACGTCATCAAGACGCCTGCGCGCACGCGGCTGGAGCGGGTCTTTGACACGCGTCGTCCTTTCTTCTGATCCGTGGATGGCACGGCGGTGCGTGCCGATGCCGCATGGTTCGCCCCAAAGGTTAGCGGGGTTGTGGGCAAACCTCCACACGTTTTGCCTCACGTCTGTATCAGGTGCAGCCGAAACGCGCCGTTATTCAGGAATTCGCAGCGAATCAGGGCTGTGGCAGGATCAGATCGGGGGTGATCCCCGATGCTGTGATCGCGCTTTGCACATCCATGCCCACAAGCGCACCGAACCCTGTGATCAGCGCGGTTTGCACGCCTGCCGCAGCACCGCCCAGAATGTCGGTATGAAGCGTATCGCCCACCATGACAATGCGGGCGGGGTCGGTCACATCGGCGCGCGCGGCGCGGGCGCGGGTCAGGGCCATGTCGAAGATCGCAGGATAGGGTTTGCCGAAAAACTGCGGCAGGGTCCCGGTCTGGTCCGCCAGCAGATGCGCGTAATGACCCGGTTCCAGCGACAAGCCGCCCTCGCGCGGGGCGACGATATCGGGATTGCCCACCAGCACCGGGCGCGGGCGGCGATGCAGGCTGTCGGTCAGCAGGCGCTGGCGGTGGTCGGTCCATGTGCCGGAGCCCAGAAAGGCGAAACCTTCGGCTTCGTCATAGCGCTGCGGATCATCGCCAAGGATCGTGGCATGCAGCCCGTCCAGTTCTTCAAGCCCATACTGGGGATCTGCCATCAGGCCCCAGCGCAGGGGTGGCCATTGGTGCAGATGATGCAGCAGCACCTCGCGGCTGGACAGGACCTGATCGGGGTTGAAATCGAAGCCCAGACGGGCGAGGCGCGTCATCAGGAGCCGCTTGGGATAGCCTGCGGCATTCGAGACGACCATGACGTGCTTGCCCGCCTGTTGCAGGGCCGAGACATGATCCACCGCGCCGGGAATCGCAGCTTCGCCCACATTCAGCACACCAAAGGCATCCAGAAGGAAAATGTCATGGCTGGGGATCAGCGCGGTCAGGTCAGGGGCGGGGTGCGAGATCGCGGGGAAGCGCGCCTGTGGCAGGCGGTGGCGCACGGCCTGATAGGTGGCGAAGGCCCAGGCGGTCGAGGTTTGCGCACTCATGGCAGGATGGCCAGCCAGAGCCAGATGGTGATGACCGAGATACCCGTACCCAGCAGCACTGCGGAGGCGGCGACACGGCGGGCGCGGCCGTACATATTGGCAAAGATGTAGCAGTTGACCCCCGGTGCCATCGCCGCCGTCAGCACGGCGGAGCGGAACCCGGCCTGTCCCAGATCGGTGGCGCGGCCCATCAGCCAGACGGTGGCCGGGTGCAGCAGCAAGGATACTGCAACGACATAGCCGATCACCTTGAGATCACCTTCGGGGCGGTAGCGGACCAGCACACCGCCCAGACCGAACAGCGCCGCAGGCAGGGCAGCACGGACCATAAGGTCCAGCGTGCCGGTGACCGGGGCTGGCAGGGGAAT
>NCJR01000010.1 GCA_002282555.1 Rhodobacterales bacterium 34-62-10 | reverse complement strand
CGCCAGATGTTCTGTCGCGGTAAAGCCGAACGGCACCTGCGCAAAAAAGACGGATGGCTGCCATTGGCCTGCAAGATAAACGGGTGTGGAATGATAGCAATCCGCCGCACCTGATCCCACCGCATCGAAAACCTCGAATGCTGCGACCAATTCCCCTGCTGCTGCGACTTCCACAGTCAATTCGCCGTTGGTCAGTTCGCCCACATATTTGGCGAAGTTATAGGCGATGGATGCCAGACCCGGAAAGTTGTGTGGCCAACTCATCACCATCTGGAGCGTTCGATTGCCTTGGGCAATGGCCGGCGCAGCCAATACCGCCGCCGGTGCTGCTGCGGCCGCCATCACGAAATTTCTGCGGTTGAGTGTCATGTTATTCCTCCCGACATGACAAGTTCAGGGCACGATCTGCCCTTTGTCCTTTCAAGGTCTGCACCTTGACCGGCTGGCCTTCCGTCCTCCCCGACGTGCCATGCGCTGACAATGCGAAAAGCCGATCCGATAGTCAAGCAAACGATTGCTTGGTAAGGTTTACGTTGCTAAAGAGGAGATGCTTGACGCCATCAACGCAACCAGATGGCGAAGCGCGACCATAAGAGCTGGGAGATACCTTGTGACCAATCCTTTGAAGGCGGCCCAGCCGTCTTATGACCCGACGGATCCATATGTGGTCAGGAACCCCTACCCCGCGCTTCTGGGCCTGCAGTCGCAAGACCCCGCCCATTGGAATCCCAAACTGAAGGCGTGGGTGCTGACACGTTACGATGATGTGAAGGCGGCGCTGACCTCGGCCGATATGTCGGTCGATCGCATCCGCCCTTTCTATGAAAGCCTGCCTGCCGCCGAGAAAACGGCTTTGTCCGAACTCATGCGGTATCTGACCTTGTGGCTGGTGTTCCGCGATCCGCCGGAACACACGCGATTGCGGCAACTGATGGGACGCGCCTTCACCATGCGTGCGGTCGAGGTCCTGCGTCCGGGGGTCGAGGATATCTGCGACATCCTGATAGACCGCCTGCCACGCGGTCAGGTCTTTGATTTCGTCAATGATTTCGCGATGCAATTGCCTGCTATGGTCATCATGGACCTTTTGGGCGTGCCGCGCGAACACATGTTCTATCTCAAATCCTGTTCGGACCGGATGCAGCTTTTCATCGGGTCCGCGCGCAATGCGCCCGACAAGTATGAACGTGCGGCCGAAGGCGCGCATGAGATGGCAACGCTGTTCCGTGGGCTGATCGCCGAACGCCGCGCCGCGCCGCGCGACGATCTGATCTCGGCGTTCATTGCTGCGCGTGAGGCCGATGACGCCATGACCGAGGATGAGCTGGTCGCCGCCTGCATGCTGGTCATGTTCGGCGGGCATGAAACCACCGCCAACCTGCTGGCGGGGGGGATGTCCAAATTCATCGCGCACCCCGAGGCCGCGCGCCTGCTGGCCGACACTCCGGAACTGGCGAAATCCGCAGTCGAGGAATGTCTGCGGCTGGATGGGCCTTCGGGTTCCATGGCCCGGATGGTGGCCGAGGAACATGTGCTGCATGGCAAGACGCTTCGCCCCGGTGAACGGGTATTTGCGATGATCAACACCGCCAATCAGGACCCGTCGATGTTCGAGGATGCCCAGCATTTCGATATCGAACGCAAACCGAATCGACATCTGACCTTTGGCTATGGGGTGCATTTCTGCATGGGGGCTGCGCTGGCCCGGCTTGAGGGCGAGGTGACCTTTCCGCGCGTGGTGCAGCGGCTTCCCACGCTGAGGCTTGCGGCAGAGCCCATCGAGTGGCACGCCACCATCATCATGCGCGGGCCGCGTGTGATGCCTGTTGAAATCAAGTGACGCCACAGCACGCAAGGGGCCCGGCGGCCGCACCTTTGAGGGAAAGACCATGGCAGATACAGTGATCGCAGGGGGCATCCGCAGCGCGCTTGGCGCCTTTGACGGAAGCCTGAGCGCCATCGAAATGACGGACCTTGCCGCGACGGTGGCCAAGGGTTGCATCGCGCGTGCGGGCATCAGCCCGGATGATCTGGACCATATCGTGTTGGCTTCGACGGTGCCATCGGGACGCGACAGTCTGTTCGGGGCGCGCGTGGTCGGGCTGAAGGCGGGTTTGCCCGAATCCTCGGGTGCCCTGTCGGTGGTACGGGCCTGCGCCTCGGGTCTGCAGGCGATCCTGTCGGCCACGCAACAGGTGGATAGCGGCCATTCGCGGCTGGCCATCGCGGGCGGTGCCGAAAGCTATTCCCGCGTTCCCCATGCCGTCACCACCCTGCGCGGCGGCGTCAAGCGCGGCCCTGCCACGCTGGAGGATATGCTTGACTGGGCCTATCGCTGCCCCTTCAGCCTTGAATACATGGGCGAGACGGCGGAAAATCTGGCCGAGGATTACGGCCTGACCCGCGCGGCGATGGACGCGTGGGGCGCCCTCAGCCAAAGCCGTGCACGTGCGGCGCAAGCCTCGGGGTTTCTGGCGCGGCAGATCATGGGTGTGGACGTGCCGGACCCGGACGCGGGCAAGGGGACGACACGTATTTTCGATACCGATGAATGTGTCCGCGCCGATGCCACGCCCGACAAGCTGGCGCGTCTGCGCCCGGCGTTCCGCACAGGCGGAAAGGTGACGGCGGGCAATGCATCGACCGTGAACGATGCGGCGGCCTTTGTTCTGGTGGGCGAGCGCGCCGCGCTGGAAGCCAAGGGCATCGCCCCGCGCGCCCGTATCGTGGACTGGACCGTCGTCGGCGTGCCGCCGCGCATCATGGGTCATGGCCCGGTCCCTGCGATCCGCGCCCTGCTGGACAAGAGGGGACTGCGGATGGCTGATATCGACTATGTCGAGATCAACGAGGCTTTCGCAGCCGTCAATATCCATGCCGAGACGCAATTGGGCATCCCTCGCGATATCCATAACCTCTATGGTGGCGGCATCAGCCTTGGCCATCCGCCCGGCGTGACCGGCGTGCGCATGTGCCTGACTGCGATGCAGCATCTTGAAGACACGGGCGGGCGGCGCGCGATCCTGTCGATGTGTCTGGGCGCCGGGCAAGGTATGGCCATGCTGATCGAGAGGGTGTGATGCAGACCCTTTACGCTGCGCTAAGCCAGATCGTCACCCGCCATGGAGACAGGCCATTTCTGGCTGTGCCGCCCCGCGCAGGTCGGCCGTATCTGCCGATGGGGGCCGAGATCAGCTTTGCCGGTATGCTTGGGGCGGTCGACACACTGGCCGAAGCCTGGGCCAAGGCGGGTTGGGGGCCCGGACACCGCGTGGCCTTGGCGCTGGACAACCACCCTGCCCATGTCATGCATTTTCTGGCGCTCAACCGGTTGGGTGTGTCGCAGGTGCCGGTCAATCCCTATTACCTGCGGCACGAAATGGAGTATCTGCTGGATCATTCCGAGGTCGACGCCGCCGTCAGCCTGCCTTGGAACCGGGACAAGATCACGGACGTGGCGGATATCCCGGTGGTGCTTTGGGATGATGACAGCGCGCCGGTCGGGTTCACACCGCCGCCTGCACCGCGCCCTGCGATGAAGGTCCAACCGGGGCTGAATACGGAAATCGCGCTGATCTACACCTCGGGCACCACGTCGCGTCCCAAGGGGGCGATCATCGACAATGATTATGCCTTTGCCGTGGGGCGGGTCTATGCGACCCATGGCGGCGCGCTGAGCGTGCGTGACGGGGTCGAGCGGATCTTCATTCCGCTGCCCTATTTCCATGTCAATGCCGGGATCAACACCATCGCGATGGCGCTGCTCAAGGGGGTGTGCCTGATCGTGCCCGACCGTTTCCACGCTGAAACATGGTGGGACGATCTGGCCGCGACCCGTGCCACGGCGATCCATTATCTGGGAATCATCCCGCCTGTGCTGATGAAAGCCCCGCCCGGCCCGCAGGACCGCAACCATGGTTTGCGCTATGGTCTGGGCGCCGGGTTGGACCCCGCGATCCACCGCGCCTTCGAGGACCGCTTCGGCTTTCCCATGGTCGAGGTCTGGGGCATGACCGAAACGGGCCGCTTCCTTGCCGATTGCCATGCGCCGCGCCGGATCGACACCCGCGCCTTTGGTCGGCCATTGGCCGATCACCTGCTGGCGCGCGTGGTGGACGATCAGGGGGCCGAGGTACCGCGCGGCGTGGCAGGCGAGTTGGTGGTGCGCGCCCCCGGCCCCGATCCGCGGCAGGGGTTCTTCAAGGGCTACCTCAAGAACGAGGCCGCCACCGAGGAGGCGTGGCGCGGCGACTGGTTCCATACCGGCGATGTGGTGATGCAGACCGAGGACGGGATGCTGATGTTCGTCGAACGGGCCAAGAACATCATCCGTCGGTCGGGCGAGAACATTTCGGCGGCCGAGGTCGAGAACGCGCTGATCGACTGTCCCGCCGTGGGTGCCGTGGCCGTGATCGCCGTGCCCGACGCCATGCGCGACGAAGAGGTCTTTGCTGCCATCGTCCCCGCCCCCGGCCATGCACCAAACTGCGCGACGGCAGAAGCCATCATGGATTTTGTGCGCGACAGGATCGCCTATTACAAGCTGCCGGGCTGGATCGTGTTCCGCGACAGCCTGCCCGTGACCGGCACGCAGAAGGTGCAGAAACACCGCCTTTATCCCGAAGGCGTGCACCCCTGCGCCGATCCGGTGGCCATCGACCTGCGTGAGGCCAAGGCGCTGATCCGAAAGGCAAAAGCATGAGCGGACCCGATACCGGCACGGTCACTGTCACGACTGAAGGCGCGATTGCCGTGATCCGCTTCGCCAATCCGCCCGAAGGCTATATGGACGAGGGGACCGAGGCCGGACTGACCGCTGCCTTCGATCAGGTCGAGGCGGATGAGACAGTCCGCGCCGTGATCCTGACAGGCGCGCAGGAGGGTGTTTTCATCCGCCATTATGATGTCCGCGTACTTGAGGCGCGGTCGCGCAAACTGGCGGCGCGCGGGATGGTCTTCACGCCTGACAGACCCGTTCCCGAACCCGCGCTGCACCGCAACATGCGCCGGATCGAAACCAGCGCGAAACCCTATATCGCCGCGATCAACGGCACGGCCATGGGCGGTGGATACGAGCTGGCGCTGGCCTGCGATATCCGGCTGGCGCAGGCGGGCGATTATCCGATCGGTCTGCCCGAGGTGAATCTGGGCATCCTGCCGGGGGCCGGCGGCACGCAACGCCTTTCGCTGCTGGTGGGACAGGCGCGCGCGTTGGAATATTGCCTGACCGGGCGAACATTCACACCGCACGAGGCGGCCGCAGCGGGGCTGGTCAATGCCTGCGTCGCGGGGCCTGTTCTGGATCACGCCATGGGGATGGCAGGGCGCATGGCGGTGCATCCACCGCTGGCGCTGGCCCATATCAAGCGGCTGATCCGGGGGGCCGCACCCGATCCTGACCGCATGGCGCTGGAGCGGACGCTGTTCTGTGACCTGATGGTGCAGGAGGAGGCGATCACCCTGATGGCCCGGATGAACAACACGGACGGCGATATCCGCAACCCGTGATGCGGTTCAACCTTTCAGAAACCGCGTCGTGATCAACACCTTGCCATCGCGACCTTCGCGCGCGGCATGGGCCACAGCCTCCGGCGTTTGCTCTATCGGGTAACGGGCGTCGACCTTGGCACCGATCTTTCCTTCGCCCAGCCATGTCACAAGCTGGCTGTAAACCTGCTTGATCCGGGCGGGGCCAGCCGTGGCAAACCACGGCGCCAGCCAGAAACCGCGCAAGATCAGACCACGAAACACCAGATCATGCGCGCTCAGGCGTGGGCTTTCACCCGACAGCAACCCGTAATTGACCACCGTACCGCCATCCGCCACGGCAGCGGCCAGACGTTCTGTCGCCACCCCACCAATGGCATCCAGCGCCAGGCGCGCTTTGACGCCATCCGGCAAGGCAGGTGCCGCACCCGTGCCAGCGTCCACGATCACCACCTCGGCCCCCAGATCGCGCAGGATTCTGGCCGCCCCTTCGCGCCGCACCACGCAGGCGATACGCAGGCCCAGCGCGCGGCCGACCTTGACCACGTTCTGACCCACGGCGGAATTGGCCGCGTTGAGGATGATCCAGTCACCCGGCTGCATCGGGATGATATCCTCAAGCATCACCAACGCCGTGGCAGGATTGGCCTTGAGCATCGCCGCCTGTTCCAGATCGACATCGGCGGCCAAGGGCACCACGTGACGCGCAGACAGGGTGATCTGTTCGATCCATGTGTTGCCCGGCATCGGCATCACGATATCACCGACCCTGAGCGTCACGCCGGGACCGACCGCACTGATCCGGCCGACCCCTTCACTGCCGGGAACGAAAGGTGCTGGCGGACGGACACCGTAGCGACCCTCCAACATCAGAAGATCGGCCGGATTGATTGTCACGATCATCATATCCACAGTCACCTCGCCCGGTCCCGGCGCTGGCGGCGCAGGTTTTGCGACAACGGTTATGTCATTCAGACCGTTTCCTGTTGCTTCAACAGCGCGGATCGTGTTCTCGGTCAAGTTGCACCTATTTCATCTGGACAGGTTAACAATCGTTCGTTTGTCCGCTATATCGACGTGAAAGCCTGCATCCCGCAACCCCTATTCCAGTGCAAGACAAGTTCCCAATATGACAGAGACACAGCCCACATCCCAGACACCCAACAACCGCCGCGAGGAGTTGCTGGACCGCGCTGGCGAACTCATGGCGGCCAAGGGTTATGACGGGACCTCGATGCGCGACATTGCCAGCGCCGTGGGCATGTTGCCCGGCTCGCTTTACTATCATTTCGATTCCAAGGAATCGCTGTTCCTTGCGTTGCACCAGCGGGTTGTCACCCTGATGGAAGCGCGGGTGCGAGCGGCACTGGATGCAGCGGACAAGGCCGCCTTGAGTGCATGGGACCGGCTGGAAGCGGCTGCAACAGCGCATCTGGAAGGGCTGATCGAGACAGGAAACCTTGTCGCGATCGTCTCGCCTGAGTTTTTGGGCGAGCGCGAGGGGATCAGCACAGCGATTCGTGCCGAGCGGCGACGTTATGAGCAGATCTTCCGCGATCTGTTCAGCGCACTGACCTTGCCGCAGGGTGTGGACCGCACATTGCTGCGCCTGCATCTGTTCGGGGCGCTGAACTGGGCACCGATCTGGTTCGATACCGCGAAAGGCCATGACAGCCGCACCGTCGCACGGCAGATCATGGCGGTGTTTCGCACCGCCTATGAGGGCAAGCCAGCCTAGACCATCGCCACCAGACGCGCAGTCAGCACGTCAACCCGCGCGCGGACCCTGTCATCGACGGTGCCATGCCGCGGGGCATCCCGCAGCGTGGTGAACCAATGCTCAGGCGGGGTGCGGCCCCGTCGGTTGCCATGCCAGACCAGCGCGCGCAGAACATCCTCGGCGGCGGGCGGCAGGCGATCGGGGATGTCGTGCCCGTTCAACGTGGCCCAGACGCCCGTCCATGCGCGCCCCACCGACCACGGGTTATAGCCGCCACCGCCCAGCACCAGAAACCGGTCCGTCAACGCCTGCAGCGCGGCAACGACCGACCAAAGGGCATTATTGGACAGCGTCAGGCGTGACTGCGGGTCCTCGGCCACGGCATCGGCGCCACATTGCAGGACAATCGCATCGGGCCGGAACTGATCGACCACCGGCAGGATCAACCGCTCAAGGATCAGCGCCATATCGCTGTCATTCAAACCCTTGGGTAGCGGCAGGTTGAACACATTGCCCGCGCCCGCATCCTCCAATGCGCCAGTGCGGGGCCAGCGGTTTTCCTCATGGGTCGAGACAAGCAGCACATCTGGATCGGCGCGAAAGGCATGATCCACACCGTCACAGTGATGCGCGTCGATATCGACATAGGCGATGCGGCGCAGACCCTGACGGCGCAGCGACAGAATCGCCAGCACCGGGTCATTGAAATAGCAAAACCCGTTGGCATGGTCGGGCATCCCATGATGCGTGCCGCCTGCGGGCGCATAGACAACGCCGGGGCGCGCCAACAGCTCTCCGGCCAGCAGCGCGCCCCCGGCGGATGTGGCGGGCCTGCGAAACACTTCGGCGAAGATCGGATTGGCATGGGTGCCGATATTGTGGCGCTCGCGGATCGCATCCGAGACCTGTCCGGCAAGCTCGGCCTGTTGCAGGGCGGCGATATAGGCAGGGTCATGCCAGACCGACAATGCAGAAAGCTTGGCGCGGGGACTGGTGATATAGTGCGACGCAGGCAGCCACCCCAAAGCGCGGGACAGATCCATCACGGTGGACACGCGCGGCACCCGCAACGGGTGCCACGCGCCATAGCTTGATCCACGGTAGATTTCCGAACCGATGAAAACAGGTTGGGCGGTGTCGGCCATGACCCGGTCAGCCTTTGGCCAGCATCGCCTCGATCCGGCTGGTGATCTGGCCCGACAGCGGCTTGACCGGCGACCCGAAGGTGCCCGCGACCGATCCATCCGGCGCGATCAGCACCTTGTTGAAGTTCCAGCCCGGCGTGAAACCCTCGGCCTGCGCCAACCATGCAAAGAAGGGATGCGCCTTGTCGCCTTTCACATGGGTGATCGTCGTCATGGGGATATCAAGGCCGAAGTTCACTTCGCAGAACTCGGCCACATCCTCGTTCGAGGCCAGTTCTTGCCTGAAATCGTTGGAGGGCACAGCCAGCACCACCAATCCCTGATCGCGATACCGGTCATAAAGCGCCTGCAACTCGTCATATTGGCGGGTAAAGCCGCAACGCGATGCGGTATTGACGACAAGAACCGGCTGCCCCTTCCAATCATCAAGCGAAAGGGTGCCGCCGTCGATGGAGTCGAACACGAAGGGATCCCGGGCCTGTGCCGGTTGGCTGAGGATCAGCGAGGCCACCGCCAGCAGCATGCTCAGCAAAATGACCGGATAGGCTTTCTGAAGGAATGTCATCATGTCAGGCTCCTGCGCTGTGCGGCTTTGCGTATCCCACCGCCTGACCGGAGATAGGTGATGACGCGCCAGTGTCCAGTGACAAGCACGGCATCGGCAAGTTGTCGCAGTCGCACGCGGCTTCGGCATGGCTTGCCATTGGACAGGCTTCGGCTTCAGATGGCGAGAGCACGCCGAACCGAGGAGGAGATGCAGGATGCTGGACAGGCTTGAGGCGATCGTTGGCAAGGCAAATGTGGCGCAGGGCGGCGATCTGGCACGTTGGTCGCGCGACTGGACAGGTGTTTACACCTGGACACCGTTGGCTGTGGTGCGCCCCGGATCAACCGCCGAGGTCGCGGCGATCCTGCGACTGGCCAATGACACAGACACGGCCGTGGTGCCAGTGTCGGGCAATACCGGGCTGGCGGGCGGCACACGCGCCGAGGGCGCGATCATGCTGTCGCTGGACCGCATGAACCGCATCCGCGACGTGCGGGCAGATGCGCGGATCGCCATCGTCGAGGCGGGCGTGATCTTGTCCAGCCTGCACGAGGCGGCGGATGCCCATGACCTGATCTTTCCGCTGACCTTTGGTGCGCGCGGATCGGCCATGGTGGGCGGTTTCCTGTCGACCAATGCAGGCGGGTCCAACGTGCTGCGCTATGGCAACACACGCGATCTGTGTCTGGGGCTGGAGGTGGTTCTGCCCACGGGCGAGGTGATGGACCTGATGAGCGAGCTGCACAAGGATAACTCGGGCTATAACCTGAAACACCTGATGATCGGGGCGGAGGGCACGCTGGGGATCATCACCGCCGCCGTGCTCAAGCTGGCCCCCAAGCCGCGCGCCTATGCGACGGCAATGGTGGCGGCCCCCGCGCTGGATCAAGCGCTGATGCTGCTGAACCGGCTGCAGGAGGCGACGGGCGGCGGGGTCGAGGCTTTTGAGTTCATGCCCCGCGCTTATGTCGAAGGGCATCTGGCCAAGTTTCCCGGTGCCAAGCCGCCGTTCGAGCAGTTGCATGACGTCAACATCCTTGTCGAAGTGGGCGCCACCGCGCCCCGCGACTGCATGCCGGGCCCGGACGGGCGCGTCCCGGTGGCCGTGCATCTGGAGGAGGTGCTGGAAGGCATGTTTGAAGAGGGTCTGATCCTTGATGCGGTCGTGGCCCAATCTCAGGCGCAGCGCGCCGAGATGTGGCAGCGCCGCGAGGCGGCGGCGGAAATCGCCCTGACCCGGCGGCCCATCGTGAACAACGATGTGGCCGTGCCGCTGGACAAGGTCGCTGTATTCCTGTCGCGCATCCATGACCGGCTGGCCGTTCTGGATGCTGGCGCGAAAGAGATGACTGTGTCGCATCTGGGCGACGGAAACGTGCATTACACCGTCTGGCCGGTGTCGCAGGATCCCAGTGTGCATGATGCGATCATGGAAGCGGTCGAGGATGTGATTCTGGATCTGGGCGGCAGTTTTTCCGCCGAACACGGGATCGGCACGTCAAAGCTGCCCTCGATGGCGCGGCGCAAGAACAAGGTGGCGTTGGCGGCGATGCGGGCGATCAAGGGGGCGCTTGATCCCAGGGGCATCCTCAATCCCGGCAAGGTGTTGCCAGACTGACAGATGCGCCTCCGGCGGGGATATTTCCCGCAAGAAGAAACGCCGGTTCAGCGCCAGTCGAAGAAACCGGGTCCTGCCTGTTTCAGAAGGGTTTGCGCCATGTCGCGGGCCATTTCGGGCGCGTCCGCGATGGGCGCGCTGCGGTCGTCGGCGATCTTTTCGGACCCGTCAGGGCGCAACACCTCGCCGCGCAGTCGCAGGGTGGTGCCGCTCAATTCCGCAAGACCGGCGATGGGCGTTTCGCAGGACCCGTCCAGCGTGGCAAGGAAGGCGCGTTCGGCGGCAAGGCGCTGGCCGGTTTCGGTGTGATGAATGGCCTCCAGCATGGCGGCGGTATTGGTGTCACTGGCGCGGCGTTCGATCCCGATGGCGCCCTGCGCCACGGCGGGCAGCATATCATCAGGCGAGATGGCCCCGCGCGCCACATGCGCCATGCCAAGACGGTTCAGACCGGCCTGTGCCAGAAAGGTGGCCGAGGCCACACCATCCGCCAGTTTCTTGAGCCGGGTCTGCACGTTGCCACGGAACTCCACCACCTCCAGATGCGGGAAAGCATTCAGAAGCTGTGCCCGGCGGCGGAGAGAGGATGAGCCGACCCGCGCGCCCGCGGGCAGGTCCTTGAGTGCGGCCACGTCCTGCGCGACGAAAGCATCGCGCACATCCTCGCGCGGCAGATAAGTGTCCAACAGCAGCCCGCCCGGTTGCAGGACCGGCATGTCCTTCATCGAATGCACCGCGATGTCGATGGTGCCATCCAGCAGCGCCTCTTCGATCTCGCGGGTGAACAGGCCCTTGCCGCCGATCTCTTTCAGCGGGCGGTCCTGTATCGCGTCGCCCGTGACCTTGATCACCACGATGGCGAAGGCTGCTTCGGGCAGATCGAAGGCGGCCATCAGACGCGCGCGCGTCTCATGCGCCTGAGCCAGAGCCAAGGGCGAACCACGGGTGCCGATCTTCAGCGGTGAGGCGGGGGTGGGGCGTGTCAGTGTCATGCGACAGTTGTTAGTCATGTAAAGCTGACCTGACAAGCACCAGATGCTTGACATCTTGCCGCCCAGAGGGGACGAAACTGTCAACCGAAGGGAACAGATATGACCGATAAAACGATTTTGCGCGCGCTCGCCGGGGAAACGCTGCCGACGCCACCGATCTGGATGATGCGACAGGCGGGGCGTTATCTGCCCGAATACCGTGCCACGCGGGAAAAGGCCGGGGATTTCCTGTCGCTTTGCTACAACAGCGAGTTGGCGGCCGAAGTGACCTTGCAACCGATCCGCCGCTATGGGTTCGATGCGGCGATCCTGTTTGCGGACATCCTGCTGATCCCGCAGGCGCTGGGGGCTGATCTGTGGTTCGTCACCGGCGAAGGCCCGCGCCTGTCCACGATCACCACGCAGGCCGGTGTGGACGCGCTCAAACCCGTGGACGCCATCCATGAGACGCTGAACCCGGTCTATGAGACGGTGCGAATCCTCAGCCGGGAACTGCCGCGCGAGACGACGCTGATCGGCTTTGCCGGCGCGCCGTGGACCGTCGCCACCTATATGATCGCGGGACAGGGGACCAAGGACCAGGGCCCCGCCCACGCGTTGAAAGCCGAGAACCGCGCGGTGTTCGAGGCGCTTCTGGCGCGGATCACGGCGGCGACCATCGAATATCTGTCCGCCCAGATCGAGGCCGGGGCCGAAGTGGTCAAGCTGTTCGACAGTTGGGCCGGATCCCTGAAAGGGGCCGATTTCGACGCCTATGCGCTGGAACCCGCGAAAGAGATCATCGCGGCGCTGAAGGCGCGTCACCCCGGCATCCCGATCATCGCCTTCCCGCGCGAAGCGGGCGACAAATACATCGGCTTTGCCCGCGCCACCGGCGCGGATTGCGTGGCGGTGGACGATTCCGTGACCGCCGAATGGGTGGCGCAGCATGTGCAGCCCGACAGCTGTGTGCAGGGCAACCTCAAGTCGTCGCATATGGTGACAGGCGGGCAGGCACTGATCGACGAGACGCGGCGCATCGTGCAGGCGTTGAAAAACGGGCCGCATATCTTCAACCTCGGTCATGGGATCACGCCGGATGCAGACCCGGCAAATGTGCAATTGATGATCGACACCGTGCGCGGGGCCTGAGGCGCAAACGAAAAAAGGGGGCCGCGACGGTCCCCTTTTTGCAATCTTGCACGCGTGATGTGAGCCAGCGATCCTGGTCGCCTCAGACCCACTTGGCCAGCGGTGGAAGGCTCATCAGCACGGCATTGGCGTCATGGCCTGTCTCCAGCCCGAACTTGGTGCCACGGTCATAAACAAGGTTGTATTCCGCATAAAGCCCGCGATGCACCAGTTGCACATCCTTGTCCGCCTCGGTCCAGGGCTGCACGCGGCGCTGTTCGACCAGCGGCAGATAGGCGGGCAAGAAGGCGCGTCCGATGTCCTGAATCAGGGTGAAATCCTGCGCCCAGTCGCCGGTGTTGTGATCGTCCAGAAAAATGCCACCCACGCCGCGCGCGCGGCCACGATGCGGCACGAAGAAATACTCATCCGCCCATGCCTTGAGGCGCGGGTAATGCCCCTTGCCATGCGGATCAAGATGGGCCTTCTGCACCGCGTGGAAATGGGTCGTGTCCTCGGCATATTCGATGCAGGGATTGAGGTCGGACCCGCCGCCGAACCACCATGCGCCGGGGGTCCAGAACATCCGGGTGTTCATGTGCACCGCCGGGCAATGCGGGTTTTGCATATGCGCCACAAGGCTGATGCCTGAGGCCCAGAACCGTGGATCATCCGCCATCCCCGGCACACCACGCGCCGCCATCGCCTTTTGCGCCCGCGCGCCCAGCGTGCCATAGACGGTTGAGATATTGACGCCCACCTTCTCGAACACACGACCGCCGCGCATCACGCTCATCAGCCCGCCGCCCGCATCCGATCCATCCTCGGACGATCGCTTGGTCTGCGTCACCTCGAACCGACCAGTTGGCAGGCCGGCTGTGGGACCGTCGGTCTGGGTATCCTCCAGCGCCTCGAACGCGGCCACAATATCGTCGCGCAATTGGCGGAACCAAGCGGCGGCGGTCTCTTTCTCGGTCTGCATGGCCGGGGCGAGGTCTGTGGTCTGGGTCATCAAGGCGTCCTGTGTCGATGATTGCTTTGTGCGAAAACCTAGCAGTCCGAAAAGCGCAGCGCCAGACGCGCTTTGCCCGGATTCCTGCTTCTTCTTGCCTGCAATATCCCGGGGGAGTCCGCAGGACGGGGGCAGCGCCCCCTTCTGTTCAGCCGGATCAATGCGCCGGATCAATGCGCCGGTGCGATCACCGGGTCCAGCAAACCGCGCCCGCCATCGACGGTCATGATCTGGCCTGTCATGAAGCTGGAGCAGTCGGAGGCCAGATATTGCACGGCTTCCGCCAGTTCCGAGGGCGGCGCGATGCGGCCCAGCGGGGTGCGCGCGATGATCTGATCGCGGTAATCCGGATTCTCCTTGATCGCCGCTTTCAAACTGGCCGACATTACCGACCCGAATGCGACCGCGTTCACGCGGATACGATGCGGTGCCAAAGCCAAGGCCAGTGAGCGCGTCATCTGATCCAGCGCGGCTGTCGAAATGGAATACCCCATCAGATCCGGATGGGTGCGCTGTGCCGCAAGGCAGGAGATGTTGACGATGGTGCCCGCAGGCTCCTCCTCTTCCATATCCTCGGACTGTTTGATCATACGTCGCGCCACCATCTGTGACAATCGCAACGAGGTGAGCAGGTTTTGCTCGATCAGCGTGTCGACAGAGCTGTCTTCAGGGTCCAACGCGTCTGTCGTGACGATCTGTCTTGCGCCGTTGATCAGGATATCGACGCGGTCAAACGCGTCGATCGTAGCCGACAAAAGATTGGCAATCGTCAACCGCTCGCGCAGGTCGCCAGCGAAATAACGGTGACTCTTGCCATCCTCGTTGGGCCCGAACTCCTTGCGCAGACGATCTTCGTCCAGATCGGCAAAGACGACATTCGCGCCCTTGTCCAGAAAATGCCGCCCGATGGCATGGCCGATGCCATAGGCGCCTCCGGTGACAATGGCGGTCTTGCCGGTGATGGAAAAGGACATGGGTAATCTCCGTTGTTCCGGGGAAGCTAGCCGATTTCAGCGCCGCGAGCGAGATTTCGATGTCAATGGGCGCGCGGCCAGCAGGATCTTGAACCGGTTGTTGCCGGTCAGTTCTGTCACTTCGGCAAAGTGTTGCGTCAGTGTGGCCTCATAGGGCAGGTGCCGGTTCGCCACCATCCAGAGGCGCCCCTGCCCCGTCAACATGGCTGCGGCAGCGGCGATGAAGGCGCGCCCCAGATCCGGTTCTGCGGCGCGGCCACTGTGGAAGGGCGGGTTCATGACCACTCCGTCCACCGGGCTTGCAGGTCGCCATATCGTGGCATCGGCCCAATGAAACCGCGCGCGCGGATCCGTCACGTTCAGCCGCGCACAATCCAGCGCGGCATGATCCGCCTCGACCAGATCAAGGCTGCGCACGCTGTCGCGCGCAAGGATCCGCGCGGCCAGATAGCCCCAGCCAGCGCCCAGATCCACAAGGGTCGCGCCCAGTTTGTCCGGTAGGCTATCGGCCAGCAGGCGCGAGGCAGGGTCGATTCCATCAGCAGAAAAGACACCCTCGGCGGTGACAAAACCACCTTCCACAGGCTGGGGACCGCGCGCTTGCCAATCGGACGGCATCGGCTGGGCGGCGAACCACACAATCTTGCCATGCGCCTTGGACAGCACCGACGGGTGCACCCCCTGCCCCCGCAGATCACGCAGCATGGATTCGACACCATCGGTTTTCTGCCCGTCAACGATGATCAACCCGCCCTGCCCGACCGCAACACAGGCCTGTGCCAGCAGCGCGCGGCCCTGCGCCTTGGCGCGGGGCAGGCAGACCACTGCGGCGGCATAGGTCCCCTCGGCTACAAGCGCGCAGTCATACCCTGCCGCGCCAAAGGCATCGTGATCCGGTTTGAACGCGGTGATGATCTGGACGCGGTCCTGCGGCAGCATCGACAGATCTGTCCCCGCCCGAAGCGCAAATACGGCAATGCGGCCGTTGCCCGGCAAGATCAGGTCGCCACCCGACAGGGCCAGCGACAGGCGTTCGTTCAACATGGGATTATTCTTTTTCCATCGTGCATTGCAGCGGGTGCTGATGACGCCTGGCGAAATCCATCACCTGTGTCACCTTTGTCTCTGCAATCTCGTGGCTGAATACGCCGACCACGGCCAGCCCCTTTTTATGCACCGTCAGCATGATCTCGAAGGCTTGTGCGTGGGACATGCCGAAGAACCGCTCCAGCACATGCACCACGAATTCCATCGGGGTGTAATCGTCATTCAGCAACAACACCTTGTACAGCGGCGGCCGCTTGGTCTTGGGCCGTGTCTGCACCACGACCGAGGCATCGCCGTCGGCGTCTTTCTTGTCAGACATGTGGATGGGCCGCTTGTTCATCTGGCGCTACTTCAGTTTGGCATGCTTGCTGGGTTTTGCTCTGATCTGTTTATATAACCTTGATGACCATTTAGAAAAGAGGGTGTGCCGGGATCGGCGCTGAAGTGATGCAGAATCTGACCACAATCGGCTTCGATGCGGATGATACGCTTTGGCAGAACGAGCGGTTCTTCCGCCTGACGCAAGACCGTTTTGCCGATCTTTTGCGCGACCATGCCGCGCCTGATCACCTGATGGCGCGGCTGCTTGAGGCAGAGCGGCGCAACCTTGGCCATTATGGGTTCGGCATCAAGGGATTCGTCCTGTCGATGATCGAAACGGCGATCGAAGTGACCGAGGAACGCGTGCCCGCCAGCGTCATCGCCGAGTTGATCGTCGCCGGGCAAGACATGCTGCGCCACCCGATCGAGCTTTTGCCCCATGCCCGTGAAGCGGTCGAGGCGGTCGCAGCCAGCCACAGGGTCTTGCTCATCACCAAGGGCGATCTGCTGGATCAAGAGCGCAAGCTGGCGCAATCCGGGCTTGGCGATCTGTTTGACGGGGTGGAAATTGTGTCAGCCAAGACGCAACCTGTCTATGAGGCGATCTTTGCGCGCCATGGTGACGGGGCTGCGCGGTCGATGATGGTGGGCAATTCCATGCGCTCGGATGTGGTGCCGATGATCGATGCCGGTGGGTGGGGCGTGCATGTGCCGCATGGTCTGGTCTGGGAGATCGAAATGGCCGA